>CAZBHP010000039.1:0-263 GCA_964491795.1 uncultured bacterium
CACCTGTAATTAAAAGGTGAGATACCCCTAATTTTTTCAAAGAGTCAATCACTTGATAGGCTAGGTGGGGATTGTGGATGGGGCGTCTTGTAAAGTAAGAGTTTAAATTCCCAATAAAACGCTTACTAAAAAATTGAAGCGGACTTTTGCAAAAATGGAAAAAATGGATGTCTGACAAATGGGCTAGTTTAAACGCCATGGATGATTACGCGGCTTTCTTTTTCTGATTGTGGTATTTTACCATTTTACGGGAGAAATTGCTA
>CAZBHP010000039.1:273-10752 GCA_964491795.1 uncultured bacterium
GTCTAGGTTGTCATGAATTTTATTGGGGCTATGGGGGTGTCTGGTAAGGGTTTTTTGTGCAGTTACTTCACCGGGAGTTGTTCTTTTTGAGTGTTTTACACTTTTAAAAAACCGGGCACGTTCCAAATGTTTTTTATAAAATTCTAAAATAGAAAGGGTTAGTTTTTTATCGAGGGGTCTTAGAAGATTCTCAATATCTACAAGGCTGTTATAGGCAAGGACTTGAAAGTCAGCGCGGCTTTCTTCCTTCCCTTCTGGAAGGTTGTGGGCTGAGTGTATGGCCTTTGCGACTTTGTGTCTAATCTTATTCGAGACGTTTTTCATTAATTCCTCCTTCCTCTATGAGTAAGAATAAAGATGAAGGGGTATTTCGCAAGGATATAATGATTGGCACAATTATTAATTACTGCACTAACGATTACCGCTTCTTAAGTGCCTGTGTAGAAGAGGCAAAGCAATTTTCTCGTCAGATTATCATCCCCGTTTGTGACCACTTTTTTAATGGAACCAAAGAAAATAAAGCTCTCTTACAACACTCTTACAGGGCTTGTCCTGAGTGCACTTTTATAGAGTATGCTTTTTCCAAAGCGCCCTATGGCTTATACCCTCAAATAAAACCAGGAGATCCTGACTGGATCCATTATTGGCACAGCACCTCCCGTTATATTGGTTCTCATTTTCTCGCCCCTGAGATCGAATATATCCTTTTTCTCGACGTGGATGAAATTGCTGATCGTCTGCGGTTTAAAGAATGGCTAGAAACCTTTCCTTATCGTGATTATGAGGCTATTCGTTTCACCCATTATTTTTATTTTCGAGACAGTTCTTTTCGAGCTAAAAAATGGATGCGTAACCCGCTTATGATTAGGCGCGATGCTCTAGATAAAGAGCTTTTTCTCGATGTGTTGGAAAGAAGAGGGAATTTTCTCTCTATCCAAGGAGATAAGATAGAAGATGTGGGGGGAAATGATGGAAAACCGTTGTTTCATCATTACAGTTGGGTAAAGCCTAAAGAAGAGATGCTTAAGAAAGTTGAAACCTGGGGGCATCATCGAGATAAGAATTGGAAACCCCTTATTGATCTTGAGTTGCAGGAGTCTTTCTCTCTACAAGATAAGTTTTGGGGGCTTGCCTATGAAAAGGTCACCCCTCTTTTTGACCCTCTGACAGTTCTTATCCCACAGGGAGAGGCTTCTCAAGAGAGGTTTTCTCATGTAATACAGATAGATCGAGATACGCTTTTTCGTGAGCAGATTTCTCGTATGCTGTAAAATAAAAAATATATGAGAAAAATCTATTTAATTCTTTTTGCAGTTTTTTCCCTTCATCTTGCGTGTGCACAAGAGAAAGAATTTACTCCATCGATTCTACCTGTTCGCTCAGCCGATGCTATGGGTGGCTACGTTGGGAAAAAAGGGAAAAAATGGTCTTTTCCTTCTGATCATCTCCCCATCGGGATGAGTTATGATGCGCACCAAAATCCAGCAGGACCCGCTAATGACTTAAATGCAAAAAACATCCAAGGAAAGCGGCATCAAATGAAAGGTTCTTTGATTATGGAAGAGCATGTCTATGTCGGTGACTCTCAGCTTACGTTACGCGATATACATGTTGTAGATCTGATTCTTCAGATGATTAATCACCCGACTCATCCTCGTGCTCTCATGGGATTACAAGAGTGTAGTGAACCCTTTCTTGCTGAGCTTAAAAGCCGTCTTCCTAAAAACTATAGTTTGCTGCCGTGTGGGGAAGAGGCAATTATTTGGAGCAAAGACCATTTCTCTCTCATCGACACCAAAAAAGTAAGCGGGATTTTTTCGGTTGCTAAAAGAAGCTTTCAAGAAGTGACCCTTAAAAGAACCGTAGGTACAGAAGTCATACGTGTGGTCAATGTTCACCTTTGCCAAAACAGATATTATAATGAGTCGAGTTGTGTCGTCTTTGGCAAATACCTCAAAAGGACGTTTAATGAGAAAGAGACCGTGCTTGTCATGGGAGATGCCAACTGTGATGAGATACAGATAGCTCGTGAGATGGATAAAGTCTTTCTTCCTAAAAAAAGCTGCTTTACTATCTACTCTCCGTATCCCTCTTACTTCTCCTTCTATAACTTTCAGGCAACTGCACTTGATCATTTTCTCCTTTGTCCCGTGAAGAAAAAACGCCCCCCTATTATCCAAATCAACACCCCCAAACAAGTTCTTCGGGAGCTGGTCCCGCTTGTGAAGATGCTCCAACAGCCTATGAAGAAAGAGAGCCTTGTAAAGGTTATTTTTGAAGAGATCCTAGAGCCTAATGAGGGGCTTTATGTGACATCATACCTTCGGTAATTTTTTATAATCTATCTTTTTATCTTTAATTTTCATAAAATAAACTATGATTAATTATGTGGTTGTTTAAAAAAGTAATTGACACTTTTAGATCACCAATTTGTTATAACTAATTTTTTTTTAATGAGGAAAATGAGTAGCTCTATTGCCCCTTCCCCCAGCTCTGTAGGCCCTGTCCCAACCGTCCCCGCCGACTGTGTTAGGCTTATGGCTATTTGGAATAATAGAGAAGTCTCTGCGAGAGGAGTTGCACTTTTTTGCAGGAAATACTTCACAGCTATAGCGGTACGTAGGTGCTTGCCTTGGGATATGTATGAAGATGCCTGTACTCGTAGACCCCCAATGCTTAGTGAGTACTTTGTTTCAGCTTGGCCTTCTTCTCGTTCTACTCGTGGACGTCGAGCCTCTATGGAAGCTTGGTCTCTTCATGGCAGCCCCTTTGACTGGTGTTTTCCCGAGGACTTGATAAAGAAAAACGCTATAGAAATCATGAGTCAAGCCTTTATAGAAGCTACAACGATTCAGGAGCAAACTTTCTATGGAAATATACTTTCAATTATCTCTTTCGTTAGAGACTCTGGTTTGTGGCCAGAATTAGCAATGATGCTGTCCGTATTTCTTCAAAATAGGTCAAGCTTTGAGATTATAACTCATATGCCTCACATTCAGAATGTTATTGTAATTATACGCGAGCTTATAGAGACGCAGCTTAAATTGAATGCAATAACCATTAGAGCAGAACTGCAAAGAGGTGGTGCAAGATGTGTTTATATAGAAGCTTTGATGGAGTGTTGCGCAGCTTTGATAGCCTCTAGGATAGTCTCTAGCAGCTTTATGAAGGG
Source organism: uncultured bacterium (assembly GCA_964491795.1). Lineage (GTDB taxonomy): Bacteria > Chlamydiota > Chlamydiia > Chlamydiales > 2-12-FULL-49-11 > JAFEGE01. The sequence continues at coordinate 3,446 of CAZBHP010000039.1, forward strand.
TGAAAGAGTGCCACAAAGATTACCTGAGGATGTTCATACGCTTAGATCTTTAGAAGATTGGGAGCGTGCATGTTTGGATCTACCGCCAACAATCGCAGTAATGGATCCAGGCTTACTAGCAGAGGCAATACTCATACACAAAAGGTTTAGTAGAATTATTTTTAATTATGCTCGTCTTCTTCAAGATGTGCCAGGATTAAATATGCTTATGCAGGTTTATAGAGGTCTACTGAAAACATGGTGTGCACAAAAGCTAAGTGGAGAAGAGACCCCAGTTGATCCTAGATCGGATCCGACGCAAACTTTTCCTTTGTGCTGGACAGATGAGGCTATCAAAAGTGCGATCTTATTCGGAAGAGGTGCAAAAGCAGCACAAATCGTGGCTGATACAAGATCTTTTAGAGAAATGATGTGTCCACAAGACGAAGCTCCGGCTCCTGCAGCTGCAGCTGCTGCTGCCGCAGCTGAAGAAAAAGTTAGTCCTGCTGCAAGGAGAACTACAAGGAGAAAAGCTGCTATTGCAGCAGCTGACGCCTCCGATCTTGCTGTATTGGTGAGAGATATTCCTGCCCCTCCTCCACCTCTTCCTAATCCAGATACTCCAGCTGCGGGTCTTTGGATTCCTCCTGGCAAACCAAATCCGTCTGAAGGTGCCGTCGCGGTCGTTGTAGACGGTCCACACGCTGGGTCAGTTGTTGCGGTAGGTGCAAAAGTAGGTGAAGGAAGGGTGGCAACGCTGCCTAGAAGAGCAGGTTCTCCTCTCCCAGAAGGTTTAGTGGAAGAGTGTATGGAGCTCCTAAAAAAGATAGAAAAATCGGATGCAGTTTCTGTGTATGCAAGGATGTTAGATTATGCTAAGGGGAAAGTAGAGCAATATTCATCGGAGTTAACAGAAAGAGCAAGAAGCAGAGGTAGGAAAGAGGAAGAATTCTCTATAGGAAGGAGAACGCTTTCAGAAGTTGCGAGAACTACAGGTGTTTTAGGGGCTTGCTTTATAGAATCTAGAAGCAAGGGCGAAGAATCTTGTCTTTCTACAGCGCAAGCGCTTGCAAGTATCATTGGGACAGCAAGGGCCGAGATTAGTCTTAGAGTGACGGAAGGTTCTGCCCCACCGCCGGAGCCTCGAGTTGTAACTCCACCTTCTATGGTTTCTCCTTCAGCCTCTTCTAGAGAACCTTTTCGTCTTGTGCTTCATCCCGCTGCAGAAGCAGATTGGAATACATTGCGAGAAGGTAATTTAACCACTGCTAAAAAATTATACGCGTATGCAAAAGAAGTTGCGACGTCCTTAGGGTCAGGTGAGACAGTAGATTCTAACAAAAGTAAACTCATTAGAAGCGTGGAAGGTCTTTGGGAGCTGAGGTGTGACTCATACCGCTTTTATTATACTACCAGAGATAGGATGTTAGTCTTACTGGTATTAAGAGCACATCATGGGCGTAGGCAAGACGAAGATATTGCTACTGCAAAAGCACGCATGGACTCCTTTAGATAGAGCGTACCCTTTTTGATTCTCCTAAAAATTAAAAATAGTAAATTTTTTTATAAATTAGCATTTTATTTAAAAAATAGAATAAAATAGATCATGTGTAATTATGATTTATTAATAATAAAAGGGTTTTTAAGGAGAGGTGATGACTAGTCCTGTAGCATGTAGCGCAAGAGCCCCTGATGACCGTTGTAGAGTTCCCCATTTTTGGGATAGAGGAGCTCCTTCAACAAGAGTTGCCGCGTTTTATGTTGATTGTGTAGTAGATATAGCCGTAAGAAGGCAGGAGCCTTGGCATATGTACAGGGCTGCCAATGCCCACGAGCCCCGACTTCTTACAGATTCTCTTCCTGGGCTTGATCCTCCTCCTCCTCCTGCTCATCGAACACGTCTGTTGGAATCTCACTTCCCTTTTGGCAGAGTGGTGAGTAACGCTATGGAGACAATTGGACAAGCTTTTGCAGCTCGTGAAACAACCCCGCATGAAAAAAACTTCTATGGGCGGATAATTGGGATGTTGCGCTTGGTTGCAGAACCTTCTAGCTTATGGCCAGAGTTAGCTCTTATGCTTTCCGTATGTGTTGAGCCTATGTTAGAGGATGAGTTAAAAGCTTTTATACCTCAGTTGGATATGGTTATTAAAATCGTATACAAGCTTATAAACACAGAGCTACAGTTAGACAGCATGATAGTGCGAAACGAACTAAGAAGAAATGGAGCAAGATGTGCTTATCTTGAAACTTTAGTTCGTGCTTTGGCAGCTATCATAGCTGCCAAAAAATTTAAAGCTAGCGGCAGAAGACCTGCCTCACTACATCCCGCGATTCATGTGCCTGACTCTTTTTCAGCTTGGGAAACTGCATTTTTTAACCTGCATGAGTCGAAAGATAAAGAGTTGCTAAGAAGGGGAATGGCAGTACATGCATCGTTGGGTAACGTTCTTTTTTTGCACGCGATCGTTATTAAAGATAGTGCAGGGGTAGCGATGCTCCTTCAAGCTTACAAAAATGTAGTGGACACATGGTGTGCACAAGTAGAGAGTGGAGAAGGCCCGTTACCAGGCCGTCCGCCATCAGAGAGAGTAAAAAAGGTGTTTGATTTGATTTGCGAGCAATTTGACAAAAAATCTACAAGTTTAGATGATCCAGGTTTATGAAGACCTCTTGGTGCTTCTTCCCGGACTGCAACTCGGGCGGAGTATGTAGCGGCTGCGGCTGCTGCTTTGGATAGAGCTTTCGGTGCTGCTTCAGGTAGAGAAGATCGCCCTGATAGTTTAGTAGATTTAATGATGGCAACAATTAACGCAAGAGCTTCTCGTGGCGGACCTCCGCCTAGACCTCCTGCTGCTTCTGCCGCGGCTGCAGCAGCTGCAGCAGACGCTAAAGAAGTTGCAGATGCGGAAGTCCGAGCTGTTATAGAAGCTAGTAGAAAATCAACACCAAAACCTAAACCAAAACCTAAACATAAACCAAAAGCTAAAAGGCCGCCTGTAGTCCCTCAGTTGGACGTAGCTGCAGACCCTCCAAGAAAGGAGGAAGAGGTAAAGGTAGAAGAAGATGTAGCTTCCGAGGTTAGAAGCCCTGTAGGAGAGGATCGGGTAGATCTATTAGCTTCTGGGGAAGCTATCTCTCCCCCACGAGACAGTAGATCTTTCGAGGGTTTAAGCCCAGTACCTAGTGCTGACACGACATCAACACCATCTATGTCTCGCATGGAAACAACAAGCACTGTTTCTCTAGAAAGCTTGGTGGATGGGTGTATGGAAATCTTAAAAAAGATAAGAGAATCTGAGAAAGAATCTGCGCTCGCAAGGCTCTCAACTCATGCTATGGAGACATTTTATGGGGTTTTACGTGCAATGGATTTAGCAGAAAGAAGAAAAGGAGTAGATAGAGGTGAGAGAGTTTTCGTTATAGGAGTAAGAAGTACTGGGCCAATTGCTGCCGCTGCAGCCATTGCGGGATGTAGGTTTTTGGCAGTTAGAGGTGGCGATGAAGACGGTTTTCGTCCTGTAGCAGAGCAGATTGCAAGAAGTATTCAGGAGGCAACTGATGCAATTGCAGCTCAATTAGCAAGCGATAAAAGAGCTTCTCCTCCACAGTTGGAGCATAGAGTTGTAACTCCCTCTCTAACACCTGTCCCTTCTTCTAAAGGGTCTCCTCCAGCAGCATCTCGAGAGCCTTTTAGGATCGTAATGCATAGCTTAGCGAATAAAGAGTTTGTTGCTTTGAAGGAAGAAAATCCCGAAGCTGCCACTCGCTTAAAAGAGTTTGCTGCAGAAGTTGCTTTGGCCTTGCCCTTAGGGAGAGGAGTAGAGGCTTATAAAAATAAGTCTATTAAAGGCGTATCTAATCTTTGGGAACTCAGATACGGCACGTACCGTTTTTATTACACGGTAAAAGATAGGCAGCTAGTCTTATTGCTATTAGGATCACATCATGGCGATAGACAGCAAAGAGATATCGAATCTGCTCAATTACGCATGAGCACTTAAACCATAGAGCCCAGGTTTTTACCTGGGCTCTCTTGTTTTTCCCTAAAAACATCCAATTTTTGAAGTCACTTGGGTATAACCTACCCCTTGCACTATAACTTATGATCCAATAGAGTATTTTCTTTATCGCTTATGGCAGGAGGAGAGCTATGGAAAAAGGAAAAGAGTTTCTTTTTGGGCAAGAAGTGCGGGAGAAATTGTGGGAGGGGGTGGATCTTGCTTATCAAGCGGTAAAGCACACCTTTGGATCTCATAGCCGCCATACACTTATAGAGCAGAGTTTTGGGCCTCCTAAAGCGATTAGCGACGGATACAAAACGATTTGTGATTTCACCATTCAAGATGTGCAAAAAAATACAGGGCTTGAATTGGTGAAAGAGATGGTTAAAAAGATGCACGAAGAGGTCGGTGATGGGACGACTACGACTATTTTGCTCCTCAGATCTTTAGTAGAAGAGATCAACAAATATATCGCCTGTGGACATGATCCTATAGCTGTAAAGCGTAGCCTCGATGATGCTATGAGGCTTTTTCTCGACGCCTTGAAAAAAGAGTCTATCCCTGTGAAGACAAAAGAGGAGATTGCTCATATAGCAACCGCTGCTGCAGGAGGCGCCTCTGAAGTCGGATCTATGATTAGAGATGCAGTAGAAAAAGTTGGGCGCGAGGGGCTTATCGTCATCGATGAAAGTAAAAATATGGAGACAGAGTTAAAAGTTGTCGAAGGGTTAAAAATTGATCGTGGACTTCTCTCTCCTTATTTTGCAAAAGATGTAGAAAAGGGGACTACCGAGCTTCATAAAGCCCGCATCCTTGTGACTGATCGGAGGATTTCCTCGCCTCAAGAGATTTTAGGTGTTCTGCAAGCTGTGATGATTTCTAGAGAACCGCTCCTCATTATTGCGGCAGATTTAGAAGGTGAGGCTCTTGCAACCCTTGTGATCAATAAAATGCGTGGTGTTCTTAATGTATGTGCAGTGAAAGCCCCCTCGTTTGGAGATCAGCAAAGGGAGATATTAGAAGACATCGCTCTTCTTACAGGTGCTCAATTTGTAACTGAAGAAAAGGGGATGGACCTGAAAAAAGCAGAAGGGGCAGTTCTTGGAAGTGCTGAGAAAATTTTTATCAGTAAAGAAGAGACTCTGATTATGCAAGGAAAAGGGAACAAAAAAGAGATAGAAGAGAGAGTTATTTCCCTTAAAGCTGCTTTGGAAAAAGGGAAAAATAGTTACGAAAAAGATAGAATCTCTAAGAGAATAGCACATCTTTCTTGTGGCATCTGTCAAATCCTTGTCGGAGCGCATAGTGAAATAGAGATGAAAGAGCGCAAAGCTAAGTTTCTAGAGAGCCTTGCTGCTACAAAAGCTGCTCTACAAGAGGGGATGGTAGTAGGAGGGGGCGTTGGGCTTTTATTTGCTGCATCGTCTCTCAAAGAAAACACTGAAGGGGCCATTATTTTAAAGAAGGCACTCATGAGCCTTATCCATGTGCTTACAGAAAATGTTGGGGTTGAAGCTTCTCCTTTGATTGAAGAAATCTTGAAAAAAGGCTCACCTTTTGGTTTTAATGTTGTCTCTCAAAAAGTGGAAGATCTTTTTAAAGCAGGTGTGATTGATGCTTATAGAGTCCTTTCATCCGCCATCCAATATGCAGTTTCAACTGCCGGTGTGATTGCTCTTTCTGAGGTGGCACTTATAGATGCGGGTGAGGCATAAGATCTATGCTGAGTAGAGTTGCAATCATCTGTGCAGATAAAGTAGCCGATGGTTTGATGATGATGGTGGCCTCCCATCGTCTTTTTTGTAGCGGGATTGAAGTAGTTACAGTTCACGATCGGCTTCATGAGCTACAAGGTTGGTTTGGTGAGCATACTTTTGTGTGTAGGCCGGATATTGCTCAAGCGCAGGAAATGTTCTCAAGCTACGACCTTGTCATTTTGCAATACGATGCAACGCCTTATATTGAAGAGGTGCGAAAAGAGCTTACAGCGCTTAAAAGCCTGCCACTGGCGATCTTTTATCCTCTCTATTCTAAATATACCCATCCTCCTCTGACCCATCTCGATCGAGTTTTCAATAAGCACCTCTCCATGGTTGATAACGTCGCCCTTGCAATTGCCTCTCTACTCAATGCGTGCGACCATTCAAAAAATAATGGCCTTTTCCCTCCAAGAGATCTCTCTCATAGGAAATACAGAAAAAGAGTTGCTATCCTCCCATCGCCGTCCATTGCTAAAAAATATGAGCGGATCGCAAGGGGAGTAGAAAAATGTGGCTATACCGCTTATTTTATCGAACCGGATAACCTCTCTTTGGGAGCGAGTATTATTTACGAATCTGGGTATTTTATCGGTCCAGAATCTGACTTGTGCCACCTCGCCTCCAACTTGCAAATTCCGACATTGGTCGTTTCTGGAAATAAAAAGCCTCTCGTTTTAAGAAAACCGGGCTGGCTTCGCTCCTCTTTCATCACTCCTCCTCGATGGATCCCTACCGCCCGCGAGCATTTTATTTTTGCCCCCAAAGTTGTGAATGCATTTCACCGTCTCGTGGCCAAAGATTTTGAAACTACTTGACTTGGAGTGGGTAGTTCCTTAATAATGGAACTATACCGAGAGAGATTCAAAAATCGGTATTTTTGTGAAGCCGGCGCTCAAAATTTAGAGTAGGCAAGCCGATGCCAAGGCGAGCTCCTATTAAAAATAGGGCGAGTTTTGGTAACTCTAAAGGTTGAGATGCCCGCAAACTAAAAGTCGATTTTTGAATCAAGAGCGGTATATTCTGGTGGCATAGCCAAGCGGTAAGGCAGTGGCCTGCAAAGCCTCCATCCCCAGTTCAAATCTGGGTGCCACCTTTCTCCCTTACATTTCTCCGGATGTAAATTTAAAATTATAAAAAGAAAAAGTCTCTCGTACCGTTCTTTGGGAGATTCTAGGATTCTTGGGATTAAAGACACTCTTTACCAATCTAAGAACTTAGATTTTTTTTAGTATCTTGTATACACGCAAAAAGTTTTTCTGATTTATTTTGATAATTGGTCCAGCTTTTACCGGTAACCGCATCTTCATAATAGTCTTCAATAAAATTTTTAGGTAACGAAGTTAGAGGTTTAAAATATTCGAGCGCTTTTTGTGCATGATATTCGGCTGATTTAACATCATTGATTTGTAAGTATAAAGCTGCAATCACATGACGTAACATGGGCCAGTCAGGTGCTGCCTTTATTGCCTGTTCATAATAGAAAATGGCCTGTTCAACGTTATTAGACATATGAGCCTATCCCAGTAATAGATTTTTTATTTGATAATTTGTAGAATACCCTCCT
>CAZBHP010000040.1:0-10745 GCA_964491795.1 uncultured bacterium
CCCTTATGAAGACGGTGCCACCTTATTGGGGAATTCTACCCCCCTTAACTCTTCTGAATTATAGGATGGTTATCCTGAGGATTTGCTAGAAACATTGAACTCGTTAAAACAAAAAGAGACCGTGTCTAAATGGGCTAAAGTAGAGCCCTTTTTCCCTACCATCACTTTTCGCTTTCCTTTTTTTTCGGAAGACGGGTGGGAGCAAAAGATTGCTGACCTTTATAATAGCGGACATTTTTTAGAAGATTTTTTAACTTTGATGGTAAAAGAATGAAATGGAAATATATGAGCACCTTTATTTTGGGGGGAGTTGTAGGGGGAGCCCTTATTTTAGGAGGGGAGCGATTATCTATTCAAAAAACAACCGAGTCTGAACGAGCACTGGCTGAAGTTTTTTACGAGGAGGCCCAAAAATACCCTAAAGAGTGTCGCCTATCTCATGTAACCCATGTTATGCGAGAGCTTGCAAGTGGGAAAATCCTTCCTCAAAAAGAGGAGGAAAGAGACCGGATTCTCATGAATTTTGCCGCGGAACAAGCAGAGCGCAATGCAGTGCAAAATTTGGAGAAAGCTGAAGAGTATCTCTCTCTTCTTGTTAAGCAACAAAATATACAGACTGTTGTAGAAGGAAAGGTATATGTGGAGGTTTTAGAGAAGGGGATGGGTGATCCTATTACCTCGACAGATATAGTCTCTCTCTATTTTAAGCAGTATGACAAGGAAGGGGCTCTTATTAAAGATTCTGGAGAAGAAAAACCTTTCTCTATTCCTTTATCCAGAATGATTAGGGGATTTAAATTAGGTATGGCAGGGTGTAAAATTGGTGAAAAGAGAAAAATCTACGTTCATCCTGAATATGGTTTTGGTAAGCTTGGTCGGGGGCAAGAAACCAATCAACTTCTTATCTATGAAGTTCGATTAGTGGGAAAAATCACTTAGGTACATACTTTTTTCATCAGGCGCTTTTTGCTGACTTTGCTTGGGGGGCTGAGGAGAGAGAGGAGTTTGTTCAGGGGAGAGGATTTGCGAGGGGCGAGATTGTGGAGGCGATGCGCTTTACTTTTGATGCGGTAGCGAAGCCCTCTTGTCGATTCGGAAGATAGAGAAGGGGACTGCTCTTTAAGAAAACGGAGACGAAGAGAGAGACTGTCGATAATCTTCTCTAGATTCTCCTGCTCGAGAAAAAGGGTTTTCTTTTCTCGTAACGCATTAAGCATTTTCTGATGAGTAAGTAACGCATCAAGTGTCTCTTCTATTTGGCTCAAAAAACTCATGTTAGCACTCTTCTTAAAACCTAAATTTCGATATAATCAAGTTAATAATTCTAGGAAAGAAAAAATTATGATTGGTTTTTGTCCGCTGGCATCTGGATCAAGTGGTAATTGTGTATATGTCGGTACAGAAAAGACCAAGCTCCTTTTCGATATTGGTATTAGCTATAAGATCGCTAAAGAGAGACTCGAAGAAATTAACGTGAATATCGATGATATCGATGCGGTTGTCATTTCGCACGAGCACCAAGATCACATCAAAGGGCTTGAGATGATTGTGAAAAAAAGACAGATCCCTATCTTCTGTAACAGCGACACAGCGAAAGCCATCTGCCAATTAACCGATCTACGACCTAAGTTTAAGATATTTTCTACAGGGGAGAGTTTCCATTTTCAAGATGTTGAAATCCATCCTTTTAGTATTCAACACGATACTTTAGACCCGGTCGCTTTTACCCTCAAATGGAATGGAATTAAGTTTGCCATCTGCACCGATCTTGGATTTGTGACAAAACTTGTAGAGACCCACCTAAAAGACTGCGATTATCTCTACATCGAAGCAAACCACGATGAAGATATGGTCCATGCTTGCGCCCGTCCTACAATCTATAAACAGCGAGTCTTGAGCCGCCAAGGCCATTTATCGAATCGGGCTTGTGCTGAACTTTTAGATCAAATCCACCACTCAGGCCTTAAGCACGTCTTTTTAGCCCACTTATCTTCAGAGTGTAATCATCCTGACCTTGCACTCCAAACAATCCGAGATCTTCTTGCCAAAAAAAATAAAGCGGTCGACCTCTCCATTGCCTTTGCCGATAAGGTTAGTCTGCCAATTCACTTTTTGCCAGTCATCACATAGAGCATCTCTTGCCTTCAACGTTATGCCGCTAAGCAAGGAAGACAACAGCTAAAAACACTTCGAACTTTGCTTAATAGCGAAGGTTTCTCAGCAGGCTCTCCAAGTATTCTTTCTCGACCGGAGGGTTCACCACGAGTTATATCTAAAGAAGAAGCAGATGAGCAAAAGATAGGGGGAGTGGCTTGTTTTGTTACTAAAAGACCCCGATGGACAGTTTGGGTTAAAGAATAAGTGCCATCGCCTTGTGGACGGCCATAAGCGTAAGTCACAAATTTTGCTCCGTTTGAAAGGGCTTCTACAGTCGCAGAAAATCGTTCTTGATCTTCTCCCTGATCCATCCAGGTCCCAACATTACTCAGATAGACCGAATCTATAACTATGCCATTATCTCTAAGTATGCGTGTGAGTCTTTCAAAAGTAGTAGTCTGACGGATATCTACTGTGATGACAGCGATCTTACCTTCTGCTGCAAGTCTCTTTATATGGTTAAATCTTTCTTCAGTGAATAACCAGCTGGTCTCTTTTCTTAGTTGTCCTCGTAGCTCATCTTTGTCAGTATCAAAAGAGGGATCAAAGCTCATTGCTATACATATAGGATGTGGAACACAAGATATATATTCTCTAACAACTGTGTCTATAAAAGCAATTCTAGAAGAAGAACTTCTTAGAATTCGTAATATTCCTTTCATAAATTTTCTATTGTCAGGGTTGATATCGAAAATAATCCCCCGCTCTGACTTTCTTATAGCCATAATATCAAAATTATGAAAAGCTGCAACGCCCATATGACATCCCGTTGGTGTAGGCACCTCTGTTCGATAGACGGGTGTAGAATCCTCTAAACCTATTTCGTTAGTTACCATATGAACCCCCAGAGCAGAAGGTGTTGTTAATGATGGGTCTGAAAATTTCTCAATAGCTCTTGACATAGGGTCTAACGATGAATAACAGGATAAGTCCATAAATACCTAATTTTTAAAATTATTATGAAATAATTATATTATTTTTTAATATTTAAAATCAAATATTTTATTTATCACTTGCCACTATGTGACTTCATAAGTCACTTATTATAAGGATTAAACAAGGGGCGTTCTAGGGGAATGGGTATGCTTTTTGCCCAATTTTTAATATAAAGCTTTGTTTAGAGATTTTTTATAGTTTTAGTTCGATGACCATGACCTCGATTGGTTCATCTGATTCATTCACATCTCCATGGAGAGTATTTGGAGGATCTTCTGCTAACCAATACGCCATGCCAGTTTCAAAGTTGAGAAGAGATGTCTCTTTTGTTTCTTCAATTTTAGTAAGTATTCCCCCTTTTAATCCTACAATCACCCGTGCACAATCATGTCTGTGCAATTTTAGAGGCTGATGAGGCATAATCACAGTTTTCCACACTTTGACATATTCATTTTCAAATTGAAGGACTCGATGCGTTTGGTTTAAGGGGAGTTCTTCCCCTTGCAGCGTACAGCAATAGATAAACACCATAAGGAATAGGTATTTCGCTCTGTTCATTTCATCTCCTATTATGAAAGGCTTATTCTGAATCAGTAAAAAGCGTTTTGAGGATGCGGCGAGGCTTGCTCCCTTCTTGAGGGCCGACGACCCCATTTTGCTCGAGGGCATCAATAAGAGAGGCTGCCCGGGCATAGCCTATTTTAAGTTTACGTTGTAAGAAGGTGGTAGAGGCGACCCTATTTTCTAAGACGGTCTGAAGAGCCCGGTCATAGAGGGGATCATTTGTCCTCTCTTCAACATCATTAGCTAGAGAATCGAGGGAAAAATTATCAAACGATTCTAGAAGATAGCGGGTAGGGGTCCGTTTGCAGATAAAGTCGACAACTTTGGTGATATCTTCATCACGGACAAAGACGCCCTGGCAGCGGATGAGCTGAGAGGTGCCGGGAGGGAGAAAGAGCATATCACCGTTACCGAGGAGTGTTTCTGCGCCCGTATCATCGAGAATGATCTGGCTGTTTACTCGGCTTGAGACTTTAAAGGCGATGCGGGTTGGGAAGTTTGCTTTGATAAGTCCTGTAATTACCTCACGAGAAGGTCTTTGCGTGGCAAGAATTAAGTGTATGCCGACCGCTCTTGCCATCTGTGCGATACGGGTAATGGGCGTCTCTAAATCGGTATTTGAAGTCATCATCAAGTCTGCAAACTCATCGATAATACAGACAAAAAAGGGCATCTTTTCAGGGAGATCGAGATCTAGGCTTTTTTCTAGCTCTTTATCAATCTTGCGGTGGTTAAACGCATGGATATTACGAACCCCGAGCTGCTTGAAAATTTCATAGCGCGACTGCATCTCTTTTACAATCCACTGCAACGCTGCGTAGGCGCCTGTTGGCTCTGTAATGACTGGGGCGATCAAGTGGGGGAGATTGGAGAAAGGGGTGAGTTCGACTTTTTTCGGATCGATGAGGATTAGGCGCACTTCATCGGGGGTAAGATTCATTAAGATCGACATGATGATTGCATTGATACAGACGGATTTTCCAGCGCCTGTAGCCCCTGCAATGATACAGTGTGGCATTTTGGTGAGATCGCAAAAGACATCTTCTCCTGTGACGGCTTTCCCAAGTAACATCGGGATGTGATGCTTATTCTCCATCTTCTTGTAGAGGTTGAGCATCTCTTTAAAGCCCACTTCTTGAGGAAAGAGGGAAGGGATTTCCACACCAACGGCAGCTTTACCTGGGATGGGGGCAATAATGCGAATTGATTTTGCTTGGAGATTTAGAGCGATATCGTTTTCAAGAGCTTTTATTTTCTGGACTTTGACACCGATTGCAGGATGAACTTCAAAAGAAGTAATCGTCGGACCGGAGTAGATATGCCCTATTTTTGCTTCAATCCCAAAACTTAAAAGGGTCTCTTTGAGAATTTCGGCAAGCCTTTGCAGCTCTTTTTTTAGCCCTGTTTGATCAACTTTTTTAGCGTCGGTAAGAAGAGAGGTAGGGGGAAGTTCTTGCGATTTGTAGGGAATCAGAGTTTTCTTTTCTTCTTTCTCTAAAAACTCTTCGACAGCGAGCTTATTCTTTGCTGTCTGTTGCATAGTAATACGAGCAGGTTTTTCAGGAAGTGGCTCAGGTTCTATATCGACAAATTCTTCTTCAAAAGGAGTTTGATTGATCCGTTTGACTGGAATTTCCTTAGGAGGGTTTTTTGCTTTGGGAGAGAAGGGGGGTGGAGGCATTTTATAAGTAGGTGTCGATGGGATATTAGCAAACACAGGGGCTTTTTTTAGTTTTGCAGGGAAGAGGCGGTCTGTAAAGCGGAGGACCATTTTTAAAAAAGAGATCGTAAGAGAGTAGATGTAGGGGAAAATTCGTAAACAGCTGTGGATACCGCGGAAAAAGCTTAGATCGGTGAGGAGGATAAACGATACGATCGCAAGGAGAGAGAAGGTGATCATCACCCCGATATCACTTAAAAGATGCTGAAATGCAAAATAGGGAAAATCTCTGTAGAGGTAATAAAAGGGGACTCCACCTAAGTTGTAGCGGGTGTATTTAGTGAGAAGGGGAGAGCGTATAAGAACGGTTTCGGAGTAGACTTTATCATAAAAAAAAGAGACATCTACCCAATTAGTCTCAGCTAAAAGATTAAAAAGTATGCATGTAGAGGACAAAAAGAGGGCAAAGTAAAACGTCTTAATAGGCACGCTTTTATAATTTTGCACTTTAATCAGATGCCATCCCATCCACAAAAGATAAGTCACAATAAAATAGCCGCCGAGGCCGACTAAATAGTGAAAAGAGACAGCAAAATAATAACCGATAAGACCAAGCCAATTTTCTTCAGGTTGCCCTTGGAAAAAACTTGTCAGACTTAAGAACAAAAGAAAACTGAGAGTAATAAAGACAAGACCCTTTGCTTCAGGGTGGTGCATTCTTTTTTCTTTGGGCCGTTTTAGTAATTTTGGCAAAACGCTTTAGATCTCCGTTTCGTCCTTAAGATAACTTAAGGAGAGTGGATTGTCAATTATACTGTAATAATAAGAGAATATAAAAGATGGGCGACAGACGGGTCTCGAACCCGCGACCCCAAGAACCACAATCTTGTGCTCTAACCAACTGAGCTACTGTCGCCGTTTTGAGGCGTTAGTATAATTCATTTTCTCTTAAAACTCCAAGATAAAAGGTTCGCTCTTCGAGAAATAAGCCTAAAGGGATGAGAAGGAGGGTGGTAAAGCCGGGCCAGTAGGGGGATAAATGTGGAGAGACGATAAAAAAGGAGAGGGGGGTGCCTGCAAAAAAGATGATATCTACAAAGATGCGGGTGTAAGCCTCCGTTAGAGGGAGGAGATAGGGCGCTAGGGGAAAGAGGAGAAAGGAGAGGAAAAGACCAAATAGAGTCACAATAAGGGCTAGAGGAAAAAAAAGATTATAAAGAAGGGAGAGGAGGGGAAAAGCGTGGAAGTAGTAGAGGAGAAGGGGGAGTGTGGCAAGGTTTATAGAAAGGGTGAGAGCTAGAGACTCGCGTATTACACTTGAGAGGATATATCCGTGTTGGTCTAGCAAAGACATAGAGCGGACGGCAAGCAGAGGCCTTTTGGGAAAAACGATTCGGAGAAGCTCTTCCAGGGCTGGATAGAAGGTAAGTAGAGTGAAGGTTGCAAGATAGGTTAATTGATAACCTATGTGAAAAGGGGCCTTCGGATCAAGAATTAGGGAGATGAGAAGAGCTAATCCAAGAGCATTTAACCCAAAACTTTCACGGCGAATCAAGATGCCCAAAAGATAAATAAGGGCAGCAAGCCATGCGCGCGATAAAGAAGGGCTCTCTCCGATAAAGAGAAAATAGAGAGAAATAAAAAAGATCAGAAAATAGGTAGAGGTCCTTTTGTAAGTAAAGCAGCGTAAGAGAAATCCGAAGAGTCCAATGAGTGCTGCATAATGAAATCCTGAAAGGGCAAGGGTATGAGAGAGCCCTACCATTGAGAATTTGTGAGAGAGTATGGGGTTTTCTTGTTCTCCAGTGACTAAAGAGACGAAAAGGGCGTACACGTACGGGTCTTTAGTGTGCCTTCTTAGAAAAGAGCGGATCTTTTGTTTAAGAGAAAATCGCATTTCTGCGAGAGAGAAAGTGTGTGGCACCGCTTCCCAACTCTTGTTTGTCTGCATCCGAAAAAACCCGTTCTCTAACGGGAAAAGGGTCCCTTCAATGAGAAAATGAGAGGTTACAAGGGGGCGCGTAGCCTCTTCTTTAATCCATACGGAGGCAGGAATCTCGTAATGGAAGGTGGAATGGGTAGCAAATATAGAAAACACACCTTGATAAGAGACTCCTCCTTGTTCACTCTCAGAGATTTTATTCACTACGAAATAACCTGCTCCCGAAAGAGGTGTTGTAGGTAATGGCGGAGTCTCTAAGAAAAAACACTTAAGGAAAGATAAAAGAGAGAGGAGGATATAGCCAAAAAAACGGGTTGGATGGGAAGATAAAAAAGCTAAAAGAAGAGGCGGGAAAAAGCCGTGAAATAACGAGATCCCCGAAAGAACGGCCAAGGCGTAGTAAAGGACTGGACATCTTCTACAGTAGTGCATAGAACTTGAAATAGAATACCATGCCTAAAATAAAGATCCCAGAGCGAGAGCTAGAAGTCTACTATGAGATAAGAGGAAAAGGTCCCCCCCTTTTTCTCATTACCGGTCTTTTGGGCTCTATCGATTTTTACTGGCAAGTCCTTGCTCCCCATCTAGCAAACGATTTTCAGCTTATCATGTTTGATAACCGGGCTTCCGGACAGACCCTAGATGAAGGGAACCCCTTTACCTTAGAAGATATGGCAGATGATGTCTCATCCCTAATCAACCACCTTGGTTTTGAAAGGGTCCACCTTTTTGGTCATTCCCTGGGCTCTATGGTCGCACAAGTAATGACCGATCGTCATAAGGCAAAGGTAGATAAGGTAATCTTATGCAATCCACTTACCCGCATGTATAAACTGTGTGAGCTCATTTTTGCAGCAATGATTGATCTTTTACACTCAGGTGCAAACTTTTCTAAAGTCTTAATGACTCTGATCCCTTGGATGTATTCCGAGGCTTTTATTATGAAACACTTGGATAAACTAAAGCTTTTTTCGGACCGCTTTAGATTTGAGATTAGCGATGCTCAAAGACAATGCGGCGCTCTTCTTCACGCCAATACAGCCTCTATTCTTCAACGTATTTCTCATGAAACACTAGTGATTGCTTCAGCAGAAGATCTTCTCACTCCTACTCCTTATGCTGAGGAGATTAGTCAAAAGATCCCTCTCTCTAGCTTCTCTATCATCCCAGGGGGTCATGCCTCTAATATCGAGCATCCTAAAGAGCTCACAACCCTCATTCGCGACTTTCTCAAAAGCTCTTGATAGTAGTATAAGAATACAGGATGTGTAGGATAGCCTACGGCTTGAAAGATTAGCAGGATGCTAGGTGTTCGTAAGTTTTTTATCCTGTATATCCTACTGGCATAGCCAATCCTGCACATCCTGTTCCCTTTTTTGAGATAAACTAGAGTTGGGTGCGGGGGGAGGAGTGGGGAGGGGATTCCTGCTCCATCGAGGGCTCGCGTTTGGGGAGATTCTCATCGATGGTCCCTTGAATGATCCGAGCAGATCGTTTGCCGGTCAGATAGTGAATGGTCCATTCTAGCATGACGCTGACACGATTGCGAAAGCCGATTAGGTAGGCAATGTGGACAAAGACCCAGATAAGCCAAGCAAAAAGTCCAGTGAAGCAAAACTTGCCCATGTTACCCACGGCCTTTCCTGTACCGATGGTCGCCAGATTTCCTTTGTCAAAGTAGACAAACTCGGCTTTGCGATGGGTGTGGGGGTGATTTTCTTTACTCTCTTTTTTTAAAAGCTTTGCGAGAAAGCGGCCTTGTTGGAGGGCTACGGTTGCAACCCCTGGAAGGATCCGATCTTTGATTTTGCAATGAGCAGCATCACCAGCAATAAAAATTTCGGGATGCCCAGGTAGAGAGAGGTCTTTTTCGACAACGGCTCTTCCTTGCCGATCAAGGGGTGTGTCGAGTGTTTGTAGAAGGGGGGGGATTGTATTTCCTGCAGCCCAGATAACAGTTTTTGCTTCGATAAAGGTGTCTCCTACTTGGACGCCTTCTTCTGTGATGTTGGTTACAAGACGGTTAGTGAGGACAGTCACTCCCAGTTTTTCCAAATCTTTTTTTGTCCTCTCCGAAAGGGTGGGGGGAAAGGGGGGAAGAAGGCGATCGAATCCTTCGATGAGGAAAATGCGGGCTTTTTCGGTGCGGATTCTGCGGAAATTTTTACGCATCGCTTTCTGAATCAGTTCAGCGATAGATCCTGCACACTCAACCCCTGTCGGTCCGCCCCCTACGATCACAAAAGAGAGATACTTATGGGTTTCTGCAACAGAATCGAGCCTTTCTGCCTTTTCAAATGCGGTTAGGATCCGTTCTCGAATAAGGATGGCATCTTGCGCTGTCTTAATCCCAGGTGCGTATTTCTCAAAGTGGTCGTTGCCAAAGTAAGAGTGTTTAGAGCCAATAGCTATGACTAAATAGTCGTAGGGGAGAGAGTCGCCATTTCCAAAAAAGACCTCTTTTTTATGTTTGTCGATCTTGACAACATCGCCCATAATCACAGTCGTATTTGCTTGTTTTGCAAAGATTTGCCTGAGGGCAACTGTGATGTCACGCACAGAGAGGGTAGCAGTAGCTGCTTGATAAAGAAGAGGTTGAAAGAGATGATGGTTTCTTTTGTCGATGAGGGTAATATCAAGTGGGGCGTTTTTTAAACCACGGACGACTTGTAACCCTGCAAAGCCTCCGCCAATGACTATCAGTTTCTTCCGCATATACTTCTAGTATATGCACAGATCGGGTAAATCCGTAAAGAATGCTTTACAAAACTAAGAGATGCCCTCTATGATGGGACGATATGCTTCTAATCAAAGACTTTTACAACAAATACAAAGATCTCCTCTCTTTAGAGTTAGTTGCCCCTGGAAGAGAGTTAGAAGGGGTGATTAGAGTTCCAGAGATGGAGCGCCCAGGACTTGCGTTGACAGGTTTTCTAAAAGGCTATTCCAAAAAACGGGTCCTTGTTTTTGGCCAAGTCGAAATGGAGTATTTGAAAGAGTTAGAAGATGAAGTTAGACGAGATCGATTAGAAAATCTTTTCTCAAAGGAGCTTCCTTGCGCTATCGTGACGCGGAATTTCAAGCCTTTTAAAGAGATGTACGCTCTATCGGAAGAGATTGGTGTGGCTCTTTTCCGGACAAGTTTAGCCACTGCAGAAATTCTACGTAAGCTTACGATGGTGCTCGGGGAGGAGTTTTCCCCTAAAATTTCTACACACGCTTGTTTAGTAGAGGCCTTTGGCATGGGTGTGCTTATTCAAGGCGACTCTTCAGCTGGTAAGAGCGAGGCGGCACTGGGATTGATTGAAAGAGGACACAGACTTATCTCCGATGATGTCGTCATCATCAAAAGACGAGAGGGTTTTTACTTGGAAGGAGAAGGCCCAGAGCTTACTAAGCACATGTTAGAGATTCGGGGAATCGGTATCATCAATGTCGCTCATTTGTATGGAACTGTCTGCGTAAGTGATAAAGCTAAGATTGATC
>CAZBHP010000041.1:0-10668 GCA_964491795.1 uncultured bacterium
AAGAGTTTATCAAATTAAAAATTTGTGGGTAATTGCCAGCCCTTTAGGGGTGGGTTAAGCGGCCAATCAATCAAACAATCCTTAAGGAGTAAGAAGAATTCCTCTTTCTTCAGAAGGAGGTTCTTTTAACGACTGCCAAGCTGCAATCCTATCCCTTCAGGGCCTCGCGTAAAGCGGCCAATTAATCAAATAATCCTTACTTCGTCAAAAGAATTCCTCCTTCTTCAGAAGGAGGTTCTTTTAAAAGAGGTTGTGCGCATTGCAGGAGATCAGGAAAAAGGGTGATTATTTTTTACCCTTTTGATCAGATCTCCTAAACGGTCTACAGATTATCCTCTATCGCCAGTTCCAGACAATCGTTGATATTTTCTAGGTTGATCTTCTAAATCAGCTGGAGGAGCACCTACGCGACCACTTAGAGAGCGGGGCGCTGCAGTGGGGGTTCCTGAAAGATGAGGGGGCTGTACGCCAAACGCAGCTGGGGGAGAGGGATCAAGAGCGCCAGAATGATAATCCCCACAAGATGGAGGTGGCAATACCATGTGAAGAATCGAGGCTTGAGGTGGTGGTGTTGTAGCGAATAAATGTGCTGGAAAATCGGCTGGTGTTATGCAGTGGGGTGTTGCAATAGGGGGAGAGCCTGGGGCTGGACGCTTGACACCTATTCCTTGTGGACAATGACGATGAGCTGCTGTATAAGTAACGTGAGCTGTGCCGGGTGGGTGGAATAAGCTTACCCCTAAACGCAGTGGAGGTAGCGGTGCGATTTCTGCGCCTTCTACTGCATGGCGGGCGCCACTTGCTGAAGGACGTGCTGCAGCAGTAGCAGGTCTTGCGTCTACGGGATGGCGAGCGCCATCTGGAATTGGATGCATAAAAATACCTCTATTTAAGTTAAAGATCCGTAATATTGTATTGTTCTTCTTTCGGAGAGCGATTGAGGCTTTTTAGAAAACCAACAAGAGAAAAGCCTTGCCCACTGAGATGTTTTTTGAGATGAAATAAGAGCTGTTGTTTCTCTGGGAAGAGATACAGGATGCGATGCAGTGCCGGCCGGAAGAGTTTTAGTCTCTCTTGAAAGAGCATCAGGTCGAGTTTGAGAGGAGTAAACCGCTTCCATAGGATGCCTTTTTAAACGGTTGGAGAAGGGGGTTTATGAGGCGGGGAAGTGAGAGAAGGGTGTGGGAGAGTGGTAGAAGAAACTGCTCTAAGAGTGACACATCTTAAACGTGGGTGAGTTGACGGATGTAAATCAGAGGGAGATGTCGGTGGAGAAGTTGTCTGGCGCTCGATTTTTGCTAGAGGAAGAGGGGGAACTAAAGGAAGAGGGGGAGGCCGCGCTGGATGAGGTGGTGTTACTCTACCTACTAAAGAAGAGGGCGGGCTTTGATCTAATGCAACGGGCAAACTAGGGGCAGCTTGCATAGAAGCTTCGGCTGTACTGCAAGGGGGGGTGATAGGGACAAAAGTTGGAGGAGAGGGATTTTCTTGACCGCTAGGTGAAACACCACTCATATAAGCTTTTGCACTCCTTTACGTAATTGTTTTAAACATCGGTTACTTCCACAGTAGCGATTGTAGGTAATAGTCCATGAGGAAACCTTAAGGTAGACGGACGTGAAAGAGGGAAGAAGGATAAAGCTGGTAATAAAGGTGATGGACGACGGCCTACTGGAGGAGGAACTGAAGCAGCGGGAGTTGTTTCGGGGGTATCGGGGGTAGAAGAAAACCTAGATGAACGGGTAAGGGGAGGACGTGGAATTAGTGCCGGAGCTATATCGGCAGTGCGCGCTGTAACTGAGCCTTCGGGGGCAACTCTACGCCTATCTGTTCGGCGTGGCTCAAAAGGAGAATCAGCTGATCTTGTCGAGATTGGACCAATTGAACTCCTTGAGTCGCTGTAGCCTTCTTGAGCGCCCCTGATACCAGGTAAAAAGAGAGGTGAATCCATAGTTTCCTAAGAGCTACTGCCCACGTGATGATGACTACCTCCTCCCTCTCTTCTTGCAACTGCTCTTCCAACTAGATCATCATGATCTTGAGGAGAACCAGGAGCTGCGCCAGATAGTTGACCGCCCCCAAGCGCAGCCAGAGGACTTCCACTAAGACGGCTAAATCTCGCGCCTGTTGGAGGGGCTGCTACATGCCTTGTGTGCTCTGCGGGGAGTCCGGTAGAGACGAAAGTTACTGCTCCTCCTCGAGGATGTGGAGGTGGCGCAGCAGCTCCCGATAATTCTGGTGGAGCATCAGTCATGCCTCTTGGCATGTGTCTTGCGCCAGGCCCAAAATATGAAGGTACTCGAGGAGGGGCAAAAGGTGCATACGCGTGTGCAGGTGGCGCCGGTGGGAAATAAGGCTGTTGTGGCGGTCCAGCTGCTCCAAAAAACTCTGCAGGTGGAGGTCCTCTAAATTGCGGCGGATCTTGTTGCCAATCACGTGTGAGCTTATGAAAACCAAGTAAGGGAAGTGCAAAAAGACCACAGCTAATTACTGTAAGAGCAATACAGATCACTTTACGAATTGTGTCGCCCCAAGTATCTCCAGATCTATCCAGATTGTAATAGGTGTCGATAAAAGATGAGAAAAAAGGAGGTTGAACCCCAAGAACTCCGTGCGCCATACAAACTCCATTATTAAGATAACAATAATTTATCGTAAAAGAACTTTAACTTCAAGTTCTACTCTTGCAAAGAAATAAAAACGATAAAACGATAAGAACGATAAAAGAACAGTGCTGTTGTTTTAAACTCGTCGAGCGCTTCTCGCAAGATCAGAAAGAAAGAAGATGAAATCGATCATCCTACTTTATTTTCTTCTATGATGCGTTGAACTTTCGTAGATAAAGTGCGTATTTCTGTGGGGTCAACAGATACATCAGAAAACGGTGAGGGTAAGACTTGCACTTGAGTTAGAGGAAGTCTTCTGGGAGTTGTTGTTGCAAAAGAAGCTGTCCCTCGAGGAGGGGCTATATATCGACTCCCTGCTGAGGGGTGTCTAACTTCTAAGAGATATTCGGTAGGACGTCTGGAAAACTCTCTCTGGGCTCTTTGCGGGTCTATTTCCAATCCTCTACTAGTAAAAGCTTTTCTTTCGTAAGCTACAGTGAAGAAGTTTACAACTAGATCCATAAAATATTTCCGTTAGTTATAAGAGATTAATGCCAAAAGAAAATGCGTTGCCATCTACTGTGCGGGTGTAGGAGAGGCGTAAACGCCATGTGTTCGATATAATCGTGTAGAGATCGACTTTAGATTCGTGATAGAAAGGTTCATGAGGACGCCAGCCTACGTGATTATAGATGTCAATTGTCCAGAGTGGTGGGATCTTGATTTCCCATTTTGCAAGAAACGTAGTCCGCTCATCTGACAGGGGAGAGAGGCGAAGATCTTCAATTGGGTGAGTTACATCTAGGATAAAATTGTCAGGGCTGTTCTTGCGCCAATCGTAGGGGCCTCTATAGCGCAATTCTAAAGAGAGGGCCAAGTATTCGTTTACAGTCAGACCAAAACGGAAATTTGTATGGTCAAAACAGTTTTTCTCGCTGTTCCAACCTAGAGTCGAGGTGAAGGCACAAGAGGGGTATTCTAGAAGAAATGAAGAGTAAGTCTTTGGGAAAACTTTTGTAAAAGACTTCGTCCCTAAAAAATGGTATCCGTACAGATCAAAAGAGAGATCTGGCAGGAGGGGGTTAGAAGATGTAAACGTGTTGAGAACACCTAATTTTACTTGGTTAAGGTTGTGAAATCCATCTTGAACGCTAAAGACAGAATGATACGAGGAGCCTTGATAAGTGTTTGCAAGGCCCAGGTAATGCGCGTAGGGTTTAATTAAATGTGTCCCTTCAGAATAGTTTTTCCAAAGAGAGAGTGATGTTTCAACGCCATAGTTTCCTACAGCTTGAAGGTGTGATGGATCTCCATAGTAAATAACATCAGATCCAAGATGAGGAGTGATTGAAAGAGGGCCGAGAAAAAAGGGGCGGTAAAAGTTTTGCTTTGTTTCAAAACGGGAGGAATGAAAGTCAGAAACAAATGGGCTAAGCTCACTTGCATAGACGTAATCGAGGTAAGAGAGTTTTACCTGATTTTCCATGATAATACTTGTCGGGCCCAAAACGTAAGGTTTAAAAGTCGCTTTAAGTGTGGGAAGCTCTTGCTGAAAACCAGTAAAAGAGTTAACGCGTGGTCTTGCGTAGAGAGAAACAAAGGCCGCATCGTAGCGTGCTTTAATAAATGCTTCTGTCCGCTCTAAAGTTGAGAGCTCAAAAAGTTGTGTTGGGAAGTCAGAGCGCATATACCGATCGCTTAATACATCCCACCTTGCAAAGCTCTCTATTTTTTCATCTTGACTGTGGCCATTATAGAGCCCTTGAATGCGGTATCTATGTTTGTATTTATCTTCCTTTATGTCGTTATAAAAGGTGTCGTAGGCATAAAAATTGCGCGCTTCTAGAGTGTGAGCTTTATTGGGAGATTCATAGTTTACTTCAAGCGCAGTGCCGCCCCCTTTGATCCCGTAATGATTGCGATCCATCTTGCAACGCCCTTCTAAACGCCAGAAGATGCTAGTAGTTTCAGTCTCTAAAAGGCGGTAGCGGACAAGAAAAAGAGGTCCTTGTTTCTTTTCCCAAAAAACACGGTAGGTAAAAGCAGGCTCTTCTATATAGTTTTTATTCATTACAGTTGAGTATTTCGGAAGCCAGAGAAGGTGGGTATTGTAAAGAGAGAGAGAAATATCTTTTGCTTGGACTTCTGTCTTTTCGTTAATGGTTGTCTCAGTTGCATTGATAGACCACACAGGCGGATCAGATTCTGACGTAGTTGCAAGTGCTCTAACAATGGATAGGGTTCCATCAGGGCGGAAAATGATCTTTTCCCCTTCCATGAAAACGTTCTCTATCCGAGTCACACCGTTTTTTAATAGCCCTTCTTTAGTGATAAAGTTGTAAGTAAAACTATCTCCTACAAAAAACTTATCCGGCGTTGCAATGAGAAGATTCCCTTCAGCAGAGAGAAAGTGTTTATCTTCTTTGTCTATGTATTCTATAGAATGGGCTTGAATGCGCATCCCACCTGCTTCAATGATTCCGCCATCGTGAGTTGAAAGAGAGCCATTTTTATAGACGGGGTTATTCAGATCAACCCGAATTTCCTGGGCAGCACCAAAAATAGGAGCAAAAAGAAAAAGAAAAAACATACCAAGAAGTATAAGAGATCTATTGAATTGATTTCAAAAGAAGACCTGCGAGAGCAGTACGGTTTTTTTCATGCCCCTCTCGCATCGCTTTTAAAATAAGCGAAATAGCCTCTTCGTCATGCTTGACTGTAAAAGCGTCAACGATCTCAATGAAAAGACCGCTTGTCTCTTCGGGGGAGAGTTCATAGTTCGAAATGTCTTGATCAGGACGAGCGCCTCTATTCATCATGGGTTTGAAAGAGAGCATCTTTGTGTCTTTATGAGAATGGACCCAGTCTAGAAGGGCTTTTTTTCTCTCAGGGGTCTCTTTATTTCTGTAGAGAGAAAGAAGAGAGTAGGTGCGGACAAGAGGTGAGCGATTTGTCTTTGAGCTCACTTCTAAGAGAGTAAGAGCTTTTGGAGTCCCTCTATTTTCTAAAAGATGAGTTAGTAAAGAGATATGGGGATTTTTTTTCTGCTGAAGAAGTTTTTTAGCAATGAAAAGAAAAGATTCTTCTGGAAGATCGACACAATTTCTTAAGATCTCTTCTTGCAGACGAAGAGTAACTGCTTGCACATCTTTCATAACCTCTTTGGAAGGAAGAGTTGCCAAAGAGACCGGTTTCCAGTGCATAAGGGCGCGCCCAGGAGAGGGGAATGGTATATACCCTTCATGCTCTACATCTGTTGTAAGAAAAGAGAGTAAGCTTTGGGTTGCTTCCTTATTTTGTAAAGCAAGAAGCGAAAGCGATGCGTTCAAAACAACAGTTAAGTCTTCGTCTAAAAGCAGTTTAACGAGAATCGATTCTGATTGGGGGATTTCTGCGCACAGAGAAATCGCATAAGGGTTTCCATTTTCTGCGAGTAGAAGTAGTGCATCTTTGGCTTCACTGTCTCCTAACTGAGAGAGAGAAAAAAGCGCTGCAACGCGTGTTTCCATAAAATGGCTGTTTTTTAGAGCTCTCAGAGATTCTAAAGAGTGTAAATCGCGCAATTTTCCAATGGCAAAAGCGGCAGTTTCTTTTAAGGCTGGATCTGCGTGAGTAAGGCAGGTGCGTATGTTGGGAAGGAGATCATCTCGCCCGTAACGCATTGCTGACAAAATAGAGGCGATACGAACATCGTTACTTTTATCGGAAATCATCCTTTTTAACGTCTGCAGAGCCTCAGTTGAGCCAAATGAGGCGTAGAAATCGACAAAGTATGGTTTGGCTCGTGGATCTAAAAGATTAGACAGTGCTTCGACATATCCGAGGGCATTTTTTGCTTTACGTGCCACTAAAAGATGGAGTGCTTCAAAACGGATCATAATAAAATTAGATTTTAACCCAACGGCTATCAATTCATTGACAGAGTTTTCATGCCTTTGTGCTAAAAGATGCAGGCTCGCTGCCTGAACAAGGGGGTGAGGACTTTTCATTCCCGACTCCAGAAGATGGAGCGGCGCTCTATCTTGAGAGAGGGAAATGCCAAATAAGGCAATGAGTTGATCTTCTAAATCGCGGCTTTGGGCCCCTTTTTCTAAGAGGATATGACCGATCTCTTCTAGGATTTGGAAATCGTGCTTACCGGTTAATTCATAATTTTTTGTATATTGTTCGATCCCTTTCACCACTTCATTTTTAGAAACAAGGTAAAGGGATTGCCTAAGGTCTGGCTCTGCCGCTAGAAGGGGGGCTAGAGAAAACAGTAAAAATATTCTCATATAGCGCATATTAGCCCTTTCCTCCTTTCTCAAGATAGTGTAAAATACCGAAATTCGCTTTATATCGTAAAAAAAGGATCTTATGCGTCGTTGCATTTGTTTAGCTGAGCCCTCTGTTATGTATGCGGGACAAACGGGTACTTGGAAATTTGTTTACATCCCTGCACAAGCCCTTCCTCAAAACGCTCTTTTACGTTTTCATCCTTATACTACAGGGGAAGAAGGGGAGTGGCAGCTTCCAGAGCCCCAAGCCAAAGCCAAAGTGAACAATATTTCTTTGCAACTCCCGAGTGGCAAAGCAGTTTCTGGAAAAGAAGCTAAAGAAGTTAACGGCTCTAAAGTTTATGATTTTGTCCTACCAGCTGGGATTAACCCAGGAGAGCGTCTAGTGATTCAAGTAGGAAATCCAGATGGTGGAAACAAAGCGCAGAGCTATATTCAGCGCCGCCGCAATTTCCATCTTTTTGTGGATCCCAAAGGAAAAGGGGACTTTAAAGAACCTGAAGTATTTACAGTCGATGTGAAGGGAAATGCTCTTCATAATATCCGTATGATCGCTCCTTCGATTGTTTTTAAAAATAGCCGTTTTGATGTGTTTATCCGTTTTGAAGACTCTTTTGGTAACCTCACAGGAAACGCACCTGAGGGGACTCTCATTGAATTGAGTTATGATCAGCTCCGAGAAAATCTTAACTGGAAGCTCTTTGTTCCAGAAACTGGATTTTTAACTCTTCCTAATCTCTATTTTAATGAAGTTGGCGTTTACAGGATTCGACTACGCAATTTACAAACAGGACAAGAGTATTTCTCAAGCCCTATTAAATGTTTAGCTGAGGAAGAAGATCAACTCTTTTGGGGGATTTTACATGGTGAATCCAAAAGGTTACAGAAGGCAGAGACTATAGAGTCGGTCTTGCGGCATTTCCGCGATGACCACGCTTTTCAGTTTTATGCAACCTCTTTTCCTGAAGATGCATCTGAGACATCAAATGACGATTGGAAACTCATCAGTAATCAGGTCAGCGAGTTTAATGAAGAAGAGCGCTTTGTGACTATGCTTGGATTTCAGTGGTCAGGAGAGCCTTCTGTTGAAGGGGTGCGCCACTTTATTTACGCTAAAGACAATAAGCCAATCTTACGTAAGAAAGATGCTAAGATGAATAGCTTAAAAAAGATTTACAAGAGCCACACACCCAAAGAAGTCTTAGCAATTCCTTGTCTCACGATGGGAAAAGGGTATTCCTATAACTTCGAAAACTTTCATCCTGAGTTTGAAAGGGTTGTTGAAATCTACAGCGCTTTTGGATCACAAGAGTGTCTCGCTAAAAAGGGGAATAACTACCCTCTAAAAGCCCTTTCGAAAAAAGGGATTTCTGAAGTTGATGAAGGCTCTATCCGTAAAGCATTACTTAGCGGTTGCCGCTTTGGTTTTGTGGCGGGTGGTCTTGTAACTCATGGCGTTTATAAAGATTTTGGTCTTGAAGATCAGGAGATCTATAATTCTGGACTAACTGCAATTTTCGCTAAAGACTACTCTAGGGATTCTATTTTTCAGGCTCTCTATAAAAGACGTTGCTATGCAACAACAGGGGCTCGAATTATAGTTGCCTTCTCTGTTGCAGGGGCTCCTATGGGCTCTGAGCTCTCTACAAAAATTAAACCTGGGCTTCTTTACAATCGCCATATCGAAGGTTTTTGCGCCGGAACAGATGTCATTAAAGAGGTGGTGGTATTTCGCAATGATGAAGTTTTAAAGACCTACACTCCTAATGAGAATGTTTTTAACTTTGCTTTAGATGATAGTGAGGCGTTTGATAAGCTCATCTTAAAAGGGCGAGAAGAAGACCCTCCTTTTATTTTCTATTATATCCGTATTACCCAACAAGACGGTCATGTTGCCTGGGCATCTCCTATCTTTGTCGACTTTTTCCCCGAAGAGAAAAAGCGTGCTAAGAAAAAGATGATCGATACAAAGCCTAGTCGATAAGAGAAGCTAAGCTTAGACTCCTAATAAAAAAGACTCTTCCACACCATGGAAGAGTCTTTTGTTTTTAAAGGCTATAAGAGATTTTAAACCCGGCAGCATACCTGGCAAGGTGCGCACATAGAATTCATACTGCAAGGTCCACAAAATTGAGGGACACATGGGCGCTGGCAGCAAGGTGCAAAAGGCTGAGGGCAGGGAGATCTACAAGGAGAAGAGCAAGGATTGCAAGCTTGTGGTAAGGAGGGGAAGCAGCAAGGGAATCCATAGGATTGTTGTGGTTGAGAACAAGGGGAGAAACATGGAGAAGAGCACATATAAGGCTGTGGAAGCATTCGCGGGGAGCAAACAGACTGACAGTAAGAAGAGCAACACCAAGTAGGATAGCCACACGGCCAGCAAGAGTTGCAACAAGGTGAAGAGGGAGTGCATGGTCTACAACATGTCGTACATTGTTGACATGCGTCTTTATTCATAGGTGTGGCTTGTAGGTAGCTTACCATAATTTTTTCCTTATTTTTAAGCGCTTTATTTAGATGTATTTTAATAAAGGATGATGTTTTTTTTTATTCCTCTTAATTTGAGCAGCATAAAGAGAAATGCTTAAATCGATTTTTGAATCACGATCAGTATATGGGGCAAGTTGTATAATAAATCTAAATAAAGATAGAAAAATAAGGGAAAATTTATGTCAGACGAAAGATGTTTTATGGAACCTAGTAATCCATATGCTCCTCTTCCTTCAGGTATGCAGAACTGCTATAGTTGTTATGTTCCTTGTATTCCGTGCAATCAATACTATTCAACAAGCCCTCCAGCATCTTCTACTCCTCCTGCTGCACCAAATTTCTGTAATCAGCAAGTTTCTTATAATCAGTATAACCCTCAATATATTTGTCCCTCTAATCCCTGCCCAAACTATTGTAACCAAAATAACTGTTGCCTCCCTTTACAGAACCCTTCACAGAACGCTGGAAAAGTCCCTCAAAATTTCTCCTCTTCTCAACCAATGCCATC
This sequence comes from uncultured bacterium, assembly GCA_964491795.1. Taxonomy (GTDB): domain Bacteria; phylum Chlamydiota; class Chlamydiia; order Chlamydiales; family 2-12-FULL-49-11; genus JAFEGE01. The sequence continues at coordinate 9,882 of CAZBHP010000041.1, forward strand.
ACCTTGTTATTGCTGCAATCCTATGCCGCAGCAAAAAACTATGATGTGTCCCTGTTATTATAACCCCTATCAACAAGGGCAGACCCCATCATACGCTCCTCCGCAAAATAATAACGCCTCCATAAAACCAAATACTGTTGCAGCATCTTCTCCAATGTACGCTGCTCAAGCTTCAGCACCACAACAAAATGTTTGTCCATCTTCTACTCAATCATATCCAACACAGCCAAGTCCTTGCAATCCTTGTCAACCATATCCACCACAGTTAAGTCCTTGCATGCCTTCTTACAATTCTTGCTCTTGTGTGCCAATCGGTTGTTTGCCCCCATGCCCACCAAATAATGAGGCTTCTAAAGGCAACAATGATCCAAATGCCAAACCAAAGTGTGGATTTCTTTTCCTTTAAATCTAGTTAGTTTACCGAATGTATAGACCCTCCTTCTTCAGAAGGAGGGTCTCTCGACTTTGGACATTTCCATAGAAAGTTAGTTTGCTTCTTTTTATGTAACCACATCCCTAAAAGTTATCCTTCTTTTTAAGCAAAGGGGCTGCTCTCACATAGCCCCTCTGCACACCCCTTAAGCCAATTCTGGCAACGATCAAATCAAGCATCGCATCGGGCTCGCGTCTGAAAGACAGCCTCGCCTTTTGAAAAGCCCCCCACCGGGGGCCCATGGGACCATCCCCAGCTGACAACGTCCCCCGGACGTTGTCTTATCCGCTGGGGCCCCTCCCGTTGGGCTCGCGATACTCGATTTCTCATTGCCATAATTGGCCTCGGGTTGTC
>CAZBHP010000042.1:0-9758 GCA_964491795.1 uncultured bacterium
GGGTGTAGAGCCTTGCTTACTTGGTTTAGGGAGAACCTTAGAAGAAAGTAATCAAGGTTTTATTCGGCGTTTAGTTCGATTCACTCTCTCTCCCGAATTAGGTAGTACATTTTCTGCTGATGATATCTACATAAAAGGTTTTGGTGTTCTAGATAAAAGAAGAGAGAGTGTGCTTACGACAATGGATGACTTCAGAACTTTGCAAAGATCAGGAAGCTGTACTGCTACAGTCTTAAAAGCATGGGTCTATTTTGAAATGAGAGATGCAGGAGGAGGTGTTTATAACCGTTGGAAAATTAACCTCGATTTTTTCACCCTACTCTACTGGGCTCAAAAAACTAAACTCGACTGGTCTGTTATAGCAAAACCAGCACAGAAATTCGAGTCGAGAGATGAGTTGAGATATTGTTTGCTCTGTGCAGCTCAAGATCTCCTACGCTCTGTAACTAAACAGTCACATTTTTTGACGTATGAACCATTGGTTCAAATAAAGGCAACCCTCACTGATTTGATTGTTACTATTTCAGATGTAGAATCTCGACTTGTTTCGGTAAAAGTAGAGGGTTTAAAGCCATTTGGTGTAGCTAAACCCACTCAGGTATTTCCGGTAGCTGCAATTTTGGCCGAAGCGCGTCGGTTTAAAACTCCCCTAGAAGCCGCCACTCCACTAAGACCTCCTCTTCCTTTAGCCCGTGTAGAAAAGATTCCTAGTAGCTCGAGAGATTTTCACGAATCCTTTCAGGCAATTCATGCACATCTTACAGAATTAGAAGCAGCTAGTGGAAGAGGATCTAGGGTTTGTAAGATTGCTGTAGAACGATGGGTAGAAAAGCTCCCTCCAATGACGTCCAGATTTTGGGCCAGTATCCCTAAAGGCGATCTCCGTCCTGTCTCTACATTACTCATAGGTCTACTCGAAAAATATACAATATATGCTAGTACTCCTTCTTCTTTGCACGCTCATGAACACAACTGTGCACTTCACCTTTTTTGTGCGCTTCATTTCCTATTGTTACGTTTAGACCAAGAGGTTGGAAGACACTTTCTTAGAGGATATGGGATTGACATAAGCACGTTTCATGAGCAAATGCGAGACCGGTTGTTTCTTTTGTATAATTCTCAGGATTTAACTAAACGTCGTCAATTACTGACTTATTTAACAACACAAAACGCAGGTAAACAGCTTCTTTGTCGATTTTCACGTGGGTTTGAATATAAAACTTTACAGAAACTAGAGTATATTCAAAGGATCCCCGACTACCGACTTCTTAACCAGATTGTAAAGATGGTGACAGGGGATGTGCAAGGGGAAATAGAGAGAATTGTAAGGGAAAAACATAGAGATGCATCTGATGTGCAGGAACAAGTTACAGTAGCTGCGGTCTTGCTTGCCGAAGGTCTTGCTGTTTTAGAAAGAGACCCCGTTGCCTGGCCTGTCGTACAGTTAATGAAGGGGGCATTATTTGTGCAAATGTTTGGCACATACTTATGTGGGGATTCACCAGAAGTCTTAGATCCCCCTGCTCCCCCACAGCTCCAAATCACTTCTCACTACAATGCATTTGGAAAAACATGGGAAATACAACACTCTTATCCGCCTGTGCTTGGCCCTTTAGAATATAGTTACAGAGATTATTTGGATAGATCGGCCTTTCTTCCTCTGCACCGTAGGGAGCTTGAGGTTAAGTCGAACTCGAATGGTTACGTAACTCCGGTGATTATAGAGGCATTACAGAAGTATCCTCTAGAGAGAACACTTAGAGATCTAGACTCCGAAGGATCTGTTCTTGCTTTGTTTTCATGGGCGCATGCATCAACGATTCCTTTTGATAGGCTACTTGCGCGTACCCAATCTAGACCCTTTTTCCAAACTGCACTTCTTCTTTTTTATCTCCAGCACAACTTTATGCTTCTTATGCAGTCAGATGAGATGACTCTTTTGGAATTGATGCTTTTTAAACCGATATACTCTGGTGACACATGGTCTATCCCTCTTTTTGAAGAACTAAGAAGATCTCTTCCTTTGCGTCGTCAGCTACAAGAGTTTACAGAGCGTGGGCTCTCTCTTCTTGCCGATAAGCAGAGTCGAGATGGTTTTAATCCTTATGCGTGTCTCTTTTTTGTCCGCTTACATGCACGGATACAAGCGGCTTTTCCTTCCGTTGATTTTGGATTTGATCCGTTTCCGCGTCTTGATCAGTGGCTCCGTTTACCCGATCTTCCGTTCGAAGCAATTGGTGCACTTCATCTGCATAGAATCATAGCTTTCTCAGTACGTCCCGATAAAAGGTTTACTCCAGGTGAATTAGAGTCTATTCTTATAAGCTGGATCGTCTCAAATCAATACCCACCTAGTCCTAAATGGAAAGAGTCTGATCTCGAAGTGAGAGCTTATCGCTTTGTGTGGGACTTAGAACCTCAGTTTCAGGCGTTTTTAAGGGAGAATCCTGCCAGACTATCGCCTTTATGTAATACTGCCTTAAGATTAGCTGGCCTTGCAGATCTTGGAGATGAAGTTTCCTGGGCGATGACCAAATTTCCATACGTAAGGGTCAATTTAGGCCCTAATAGGTGGTGGCAATTGAATTTGTCTCACGCTCAAATAGATTCTGAAGCAGGTCTTTTATCAGTAGGTGATTACACTGATGTTGTAGCCTCGCAATCTTATAAAGAAGTTTTTGGGGATGCACAGTTTTTGTTCCGTAAACTAGGACCTTTCTTTGTGTTTCAACATCCTCGTTATGGTGAGGTGCGTATGCGTCTTGCTGCAGACACTCTATACGGAATCCCATACTGGCTTATCTATCGAAGAAGCAATGATGCGTGGTTTCAATACATTCCAGAAGAGAGTCAGCCAGCCCAGGAATTGAGGAAACTTCCTCTTCCTATTCTTGCGCAGCATACTTGTTGGGTAGAAACTACAAAAGACACTGTTCTAATAGATCCTTTAGAGGTAGGCGCTCCAAGTTACCAACTGGTGGGTAATCAATTATTTGTGGTTGATGGAGGCACTCGCGTAGAGGAGGTTAAATGTCTTGGCGGGCATTCATTTACAGCCTTTGAAACAAAACCTTTATGTGTGTATGAAACCACATCTTTATCTTCGGGCATCGAAAAAGTGAAGCTTGATCGATATCGAGGGGTGGATGGGTCATTACTTGCTTTTACACGTAGAGGGGATGTTTTAGAATGGGATGTAAACCCTTCCTTTGTGATCGCAAACGATCAAATGTCTGGAAGTTTAGGCTGCAATTTCAATTATCTTCTTTTAAGACATAAAGAAAATGAAAACCTATGTAAATTTCTCATTCCTGTCCAACGTCTTCGTACATCACAAGCTCTAGCAACTCCCTTAACCCATTATCAAACCCTTGATGTGCAAGATCAAGACCGTAAAGCAACAGAATATAGGAGAGTTTCTAAGTATAAATGTCTACAACGAGGATGTTACGACTATTTCGAATATAACATTTCAGGGCTTGATAAAGGAGGTGTCATTACACCGCTACATTTAGAGGGGAGACTGTTTCTTGCTTATTTTTTCCTTACCCAAAGAGCTTATGACAAGGCTCAAACGCTCTTAAGAGAAGCCTTTCCTACAGCAGTTTATTCTCCTAAAGGTGTTGAGCTTATTTCCTGGATTTTACATGCGACAATGCACGCGGACCATTCGGCTTCAAACGTTGCAATTCGGTTGCAGGCTGGGCTACTTTTTGAGAGACTTCAGGGTCTTTCATCATTTCTTCCTGAATCTAAAATAACCGATATACGGCAGGCGATTGGTCAAGCTGTAAGGGTTTATTTAGATCTAATAGAGTCTGTTCCAGCTCGTTTTCGTCTATCTCCTCATGATGAACTAACCTTAGTAGAAAAACATCAGCCTGATTCTCCACGATTTCTAAAGCTTACAAAGGGCACCTATCCTCCTCCTGCACTGATTCCCAAAAAGGTAGTAGAGGATCGATATCTTCTTTTTTCCCCGTATTCTAAAGCCATCTTAATTCCTGGTGATACTACAACTGAGTATCTCCTAGCCTGCCTAAAGGGCGTTTCTCTTAATCCAGAAATGCGTGAAAATCCCTGGAATATAAGAGAGGAAGCTAGAATAGGGGCATGTTTCAGTTTCTTTTATAATAAAGCTATTCAATGTAAGACTGCAGAAGAAGCAGTTAGGCTAGCGGTAGATCTTGATTGTTTTTTAGGAAATGCTCCCGGCAAGCCGGGTGGGCTGACATCGCCTGCCTCTCGAGATGCTTGCCTACAGGGGCTGATACACTTTGCGCTCCGCTCAAAGTTGGCTCCACCACTCCCTCCAAGAGGACCCGAGCTCTCCGATAAAGTAAAAACAGATTGGTGGGGAGGAGTTTTAAAAGCATATGTTAAGGCAGCTGAATCCCCGCAGGACAGATTTTTTGGGACTACAGATCCTGTAATCGCACCTTTACCGCGAGCCCCTCTTACTTTACCACTTTCTTCTCCACCCCTAAAAAGACCTATTTATCGCCTTTTGGAAGAGGTACAAAGGGGTAGAGAAGCGGTAGTTGTAGCTCAGCCGCCCCCCCTGCTCACAAAAGTTTGGACTCATGAGCTAATAGGTCCATATTTTGATGTGAGTTCTCCTGAGAGTAGAAGCACTTTTAGAACTACGCTTGAGTTTGAGATCGATCGTCTAGAGGCTCAATGGCAGCCCTATGAGGATTCTATTCGAGAGGAGAAGAGAGTTTTTGAAGCCGACCTTCAAGAGGCTGCCCTACGACGTCAAACAAAAAAAGCGTATACTTTGAAAGTAGAAGGGAGGAGTAAATTAACGGATATATTGCAAGCAAAGGATATGAGCTATGCTCAAGATTTACGCTCTTTAGAAACAATCATTTTAGAAATCGCTCACGCCCCGCCCTCAGATCCTAGCCTTCGATCTTTAAGAGAGATCCTTGAACGAGGTGACGTTTTCGAGTTATTGACTTTTAATGATCTGATCAACCTCTGGTTGCTCGGTGATGTAAATGCTTATCAAACACGTAATCCATACATACCTCAAGCTGATTTAGGGCGACTTGATCAACTCCTTACAGCTTATTTAGACCTTGCAACCAACCAACAACAAGTAAGGCGTGCCTTGCATGTTTTAGGTCAATTAGAAAGATCTCCAGATGATGTTACCTCTTTAGGACAACTACTTGGAGAGACTCTCGCAGCAGAGGAACAGTTGCTAAGGGGCGAACAACCTCTTTTTCACCGAGCTTTTCGGGTCTTAGAATTCCGAGCCAATATACGAGCTCGTCCTCAACAGGTAGAGTTAGTCCAAAGATTGCTAGGAACCCCTGGTAGTCTTCGCTACAACCACGCGATTTTTCAGATGATCATGGGAGGGGGGAAAACAAGTGTTTTAGCGACCATGCTCCTTTACATGGGAGCTCAAGAGGGTAAGCTCTCTGTTTTTATTGCCCCTACAGCCCAGTTTGAGACTCTAAATTCTACTCTTACTGCATCTCTACACCATTGTTTCGGTATGCCAGTGCGCTCTATTAATATAACGCGCGAGGAAATGAGACAGCTTGCGAATCTTAAAGCGATTTTAAGGACTCTTCAAGAAACTAGGGCATTAAAGGGGGCCCTTCTTCTTGGACCTCAGGTTGCTCAATATCTACAGCTTGAGTGTTTTTGTCTTTTATCGGCAGAAGAGGGGACTATTGAACCAAATCTGGATCGCTGTGAAAGAATTGCTACAATTCTAGAGATCCTCCATGTTTTACGAACAGAAAGTTCTGTCCATTTTGATGAGGTAGATGTCCTTTTAAACCTTTCTTTAGAGGTCAACTTCCCTCTTGATCCTCCAAAGCATCTTGATCAAAAAACTATCGATTGGCTGTGTAAAATATTCGAATGCATGACGGATTCCTCCCTGCTCGTACCTGGTATAGATGGTACAAGGTCAACCCTTGCACAAGAATTTAACCTCCGCTCTCCAACGCGGCGTTTTAACCTCAGTCGGTTCCGAGATGTTCTTCGACCGCGCCTGGCACAAGCCCTTGTAGATAAATATGGGGCATCTGAACTATTACTTACTACAGAGGCGGAAAAAAACGCTTTTGTGAGCTATGTCACAGGATCTATGAATGATGCTTCCTTAACTGATCCAGAGACTGCATTTTTAAACCTTCTCAGAGAAGCAAGAAGTCCAGAGATACCTCCCGCTCGAAAAACTCAAGCAACTCTTATTGCACTTACCAAATATCTATTGACTGTTGTTTTAGAAAGCACCCTTGCCCGTCAATTAGGTCTTCATTATGGTCGGGTAGGCTCTTGCCAAGTCGTCCCTTACGAAGGTGTGGATGCTCCGACAAGTAATCGGTTTGGCAACCCTTTTGAGGCTGCTTGTTTTTATCTGCTCACAGCTCTTGCAGAAGGGGGTAAATTAGACCGAGGGATTCATCCTGATCAATTACGTAAGGTAATCCAACAGTATCTAAGAACGGCAGAGGCGCATGCTGAAATGGACAGGGTCTCTTTAGATGATACTCCGGAAGGAATTGAATGTATAGAGCTTACAGGGATTCCTCTTTCTCAAGTTTTAGGGCGTATTGATGAAGCAATCAAGTATGTGCGAGGAAGCATCTCTCGCATTTTGCGTGTAGAAGCGATCTCTATGGCTTCTTCTATAGACTTTTTCCCCCATTTTTTTGGAAGCAATAGCTTTAACCTTGTAGGCTTATTTTCTACTGGAGAAGCTTCTGGAAGTTCCATACGAGGCATGAGTGGAACTCCCTGGAATCTTCGTGGTTATGCCCCATTCTTACAACAAGATGCTCTATTAGATGTAGGAGTTGAAGGCTCTATTGCTCACGTTTTTCTTGAAAAATCACAAGGCAAGCCTAATTGGATACATGTTGTGGACCAGTGGAGTGTAGAAACGATACTCAATCAAGCGCAAGCTAGAGATAATTCGAGACATGTCCACTGTATTCTTGACGCTGCCGGATGTTTTAAAGATACAGACACTGCAACGGTTGCTCGAGAAACTTTAACGTATTTTAAGGAAGATAGACGAATTGATACGGTCCTCTACTTTGGAAGGCGTACTCCCGGGGGGCGCCCTGATTGCTTTATGGCTCTTAAAAAAGGGGTAACAGAGCCTATTGTTATTGGTTCTACCCTTGCAAGTGTTCTTGTAGAAAAAGGTATTGATATCAATACATGCTTTACCCTTTATGACCACAGACATTGTGAAGCAACTGACATCCCTCAGCCTTCTCAAGCAAGAGCCCTTTTATTATTTAACGAACATACAGATCGTCGTACCTTCTTTCAGGCTGTAATGCGTATGAGACATTTCTTTAAGGGGCAATGTGTAGACGTTGTGGTTCAAACAGAGTCTAGAGCTCTTCTCGTAAATGGTGCTCAGCATCCTCAAGATATCCTTTCTAGCGCTCTCATCAGACAAGCAGCTTCTATGAGTAGAGATGTTGTACGTGCTGCGCGCTACGATATTAGTGATATTCCTCGAGCTATGATGGTAAAGGCTCTTTTAAAAGAACGACAGCTTTTTAATGGCAAGGAACTAGTAGTTGCTACACGGCTTAATTTACTTGCACGTTTTCGTTCGGCTAAACCATATCTACTTACAGTGACCGATATGGATCCTCTGCAATGGGTGGAATTGGAGAGAGAAATCCCCACTGTAGAGTCTCTTCAAGCTCATGCTAGGGCAGTAATGGTGCAATCTCAAGGGATGTTCGATCAAGATTCTTTAGAAAGAAGAACAATTGATGAAAAAGCTCATGAAGCAGTTAGATCTCGATACAGAGCATCGTATTTACCCAAAATGGTTCCTATGACAGCCTCTTCTTTCAGTCTGGGGAGAGAAGTTCACGTAGAGATGCAACAAGAAGTTGAAGTTGAAACGAATACAGAGCTTTTCCAAGAAGTGGCAAGAGAGCTTTCTCGTTATACAGCTCTCCCAGTAAGAGAGGTCAAACAAGAAATAGATTGGAAAAGAGCAGATTTCGTTGTCTCCAACTTCCCTCGTGGGATAAGCGAAGACCTGGGCGTATGTACCCTTGAGGAAGTTTTAGAGAGATGTCTTTATCCTTATGAAAAACCCTACGGACAAATCTTCCAAGGGGTCCAGATTTTTGCTTCTCGGAACTGGGTTCTTACAACAGAAGAACAGCTTCCTATATTTCATTCTGTCCAAAAACCAGCTCACCAGATTTTGGTAATGGTTGGAGAAGATCACAATTTACGATTTATGCTTCTCTCTATGCAAGAAGCCGAGTTTTTTGTAAAACTGGAACACTGGAATAAGTGGGTGATCTTCCCCAACGGAGCGGAACTCTCTAGTCATGCCCATCAAGCTCTAACACCAGAGCAACAAATCCAATTAGAACGGACACTTGTTTATATTCATATCCTCAATGGAAATGTCGCTCTTCTACAAAAAGATCGGTCTGCAACAGCTTTTGTCCTCGGAAATCCACTGGCTATCCGTTTCTTAATGTTAAAAGTAGAAGGAGATCCAGTACAAAAAAATCTTTTTTATTTATCGAGCTTTGCTGGAAGTGCCCAAAGAAAAATGTTTATTTGTGAGGCAAGACGTCAGCAAAATGCCTTAAGAACTCAAGCGCTAAAAGATCTTCAATCTCAAGATGTCGATAAGGTAGATCTAAAAGATGTGTCTTTACTTCCAGGACCACAAGTTCAGCATCTTAGGTCAAAAGAGCGTTTAGCTTTATTAGATCGCGTTCAGCAAGTTCCTTGGGTAGTTCCAGCACAGGTAGACCTTCTTCCTGAGATCTTGTTACAACATTTAAACAAAACTGAGCAGATAGATGCCATTTCGATGGATAAGCTTATTTGTTTAATCGAAAACCCGTCTAGATACCAGCTTTTAAGTCTCGCACGAGTAGCTCAGCTTGCTCTAAAGCCCGCAGATGCTGCTCAAATTATCCCTCAACTTTCCAGAGAACAAATTCCTTTTATTCCACCTCCATTATCTGTATATGTAACGCTTGAATCTATTGACCAATTAGTTCCTGAGCAAATTGTATATCTTTGCACGATATCTGCGGGGGCAGAGGGCCATCTCTCTGTAGATCGAGTGCATCGTTTAACCGGACAAGCGCAAATAGCGGCCCTTTCAGATGGAGCTTTGGAGCATCTCTCACCTGGGCAAGTGGCTCTTTTCCCAGCTTCACATGTTTTTCAATTACCCCAAACACAAATCATGCACCTGCGTGGACCAGAACAGATTCAGGCAGTTAGAGGAGCCCAAGTGCCATTGCTTACTGCATATCAGGAGCAAGTCCCCCACCTTGTACGGGAGCAGCTTCAAGAGGTTACACCGGATCAAGTTCCTTTTCTACTTCCAGCCTTAGTTCCGGACTTGCCTAATCCGATGTTACAATATGTAAGAGGTGTGGCTCAAATCCAAGCTGTTCCAGTTGATCGAGTCCGCTATTTAACAGCCTATGCAGAACAAGCTCCTCACTTATCGGTGGAGCAGATAGGAGGTGCGTTAGATGGGCATATTCCTTATCTCACAAATCCTTTGGCAATCCAAGCTGTCACTCCAGGACAAGTGCGTTTTTTAACGCAAAGAACACAATTAATTCACCTGAATGTAGCCCAAACTCCTTATATCGATCAGGTTCAAGCCCTAGAAATTCCTGCTAATCTTCTTCATTTAGTCCCCGTAGAGGTTCTCCCAGACGGTAGAATCCACGAAATGGAACCCCAAGGTGTTCTGCGTTTGCAGGACA
>CAZBHP010000042.1:9768-10634 GCA_964491795.1 uncultured bacterium
CCTCAAATACAAGCTGTTCCAGTTGGTCGAGTCCTGCATCTTATGAGTTTTGAGGAACAAGTCCCCCATTTATCCGATCTGCAGCTGCAAGGAATAAGCTCATTACAAGTTTTCCATCTTCCAGCAGAGCGCTTACATTTAGTCCCGGAGCAGGTATTCGAGGGTATTTCACTTGAAGATATTCGGGAATTTCCTGTAGCTTCTGTTCCGTATTTACCAAATTCCGTATTACCGCGCTTAAGTCAGGCACAATTGCAAAGTCTCACTGCTGATCAAGTAAGAGTGTTAAGTGCCGTTCCTGATCGCCCTCAAGGAACTCTTCAGGAATTTGTCCGCGCTCTTCACACCGATGCACAAATAGCTGCTCTCCCAGATCCTCTCTTAGAACATCTTGACCCAATAACGCAACTAACTCTCATACCTCCAGGACGAGTCACTGATTTACCTCATCAGATGCTTCAGTTTTTAAACGATGATATACATGATGTAAGGTTACAAGCTGTTCCAGAAGGCCTTCAAGAGCACCTTATTGGAGAAGGGCAGTTAGATCGTTGGAGAAGATTAAGAGCTCCACCACCACGAGCTGCGCCTTTACTTCCACCGCAGCCTGCTCCTATCGCTCCACAACCTCGAGCTCTTGCTGTCCCAGCTTTGGGAGGGGACCCTTTACCCGTGCAAAGAGCTCCAGATCATCTGCCCCCACAAGCGTACTTAGCAGGTCCTGCTCCCCCTCCTGTGGAACAAAGTAGCTTTCAGAAGATTTGGGAAGATTGGTTTGCGATACAAGCAAGAAACGAACCAATCGCACAAACAGCTCGTAAAATTCTCGCCTGGACAGGTGTTGTTTTCACTGCAGGTCTTCTTCT
>CAZBHP010000043.1:0-10424 GCA_964491795.1 uncultured bacterium
TCATCCGTCAGAGAGCCGCCTAGTGGATGAAATAAGTAGCCAACCGGGTTTTAACGCCAAGCCTGCTTGATGTAGCGACGGTGAGTCCAGAGATATTCAATACCTGAGAAGAGTGTATAACCGGCTGTTAGTAATACTGTCCAAAAGCAAGCTGTTCTAAAAAAGTGGAGTGAAATAAGATCTCTTGAATAGGGGATCATCAAGCTCACCACTACGAAAATAGCAATCCCCTGCAGAACAGCTTTAAGTTTACCGCTGAGACGTGCTGCAAGAGCGATCCCATTGAGGGCACAAAGAGTACGAAGGGTACTGATCATAGCATCTCGAGCCACAAAAACAAGCACAAGCAATACCGGTAGCTTTACAATACCTTGAGTAAACACCAGAAGGATGGAGAGACGTACGATACTGTCCGCCATAGGGTCTAAAATCTTTCCAAGTTCTGTGACTTGATTACTTCTCCGAGCAATAACCCCATCAAAAATATCAGACAATTCACAGAGAACTAGAATAAAAAGAAGAATATAAGGCATTACCACTAAAGGAATTCCTATATCAGTGTAAAAAAGATACACTAATAAAAAGATCGGGCACATAAACACACGCCCAAGTGTTAAAATCAACGCTGCCTTCACTGCAAAGAGCCTCTTAGTATATCTGGTCATAATAGCGTAAAATCCGTATATAGTGCAACGTTCACATTTCTTATTCCTCTATTTTTTCCTTTATGGCATACTTACCATCTTATGTTGACTTTTCAAGAAATTATTTCAAGATTGCAGCAATACTGGATGGACCAGGGCTGTATATTGCAGCAGGGATATAACCTCGAATCAGGAGCTGGAACCTTTAACCCAGAAACCTTTTTGCGCTGTATTGGTCCTGAGCCTTACAAGATGTGTAATGTTGAAATTTGCAAACGTCCAACTGATGGTAGATACGGGGAAAATCCGAACCGTTTACAGAGATTTCACCAATTCCAAGTCATTCTTAAACCATCCCCTTTAGAGAGTCAAAAACTTTATTTAGGGTCTTTAGAAGCTTTAGGATTTGATCTTAGTAAGCACGACATCCGCTTTGTTCATGACGACTGGGCCTCGCCAACTCAAGGAGCCTGGGGTCTTGGCTGGGAAATCTGGTGTGATGGAATGGAAATTACCCAATATACCTATTTTCAATCGGTCGGTGGTCTTGAAGTTCGCCCTGTAGTCGTTGAATACGCCTATGGCTTAGAGAGACTTGCTATGTTTTTGCAAGGGGTCTCAAATGTATATGATGTTCAATACAACGACACCTTTACCTATGGCGACATCTTCCTCCAAAATGAGATTACAGCGTGTCATTACAACTTTGAAGATGCCGATGTAAGTTTACTCAGACGCCATTTTGATGATTTTGAAAAAGAGGGCAAACGCCTGATTGAGCTCAAACGTGCCAGCTCTGCTTACGAATTTGCCATCAAAGCCTCTCACACCTTCAATCTTTTAGATGCTCGTTCTGCGATTTCTGTTACTGCAAGAGTCGATTTAATGCACCGTATTAAAGCACTCTCTTGCCTCTCTGCTAAACTATATCTCGAAGAGAGAGAAAGACTCGACTTTCCTCTTTTAAAGAAAGAGCCTACGCTCCCCACTGCAGAAATAACCGTCCCGAAGATTTCTCTAAGTTATGCTCCTGAGCGCTCCTCTGACTTTCTTCTTGAAATCGGCTCCGAAGAAATTCCCGCCTCTTTTATGCCAGCCGCTATGCTCTATTTAGAGAAAGCCCTTCCTCAGGCCTTGACCGAAAAAGGTCTTACATTTGGCTCTGTAGAAGTCTATGGTGGTGTACGTAGACTTGCGATTCATATTTGCTCTCTCCCTGAAGGAACAAGAGCTCAAAAAATCGAAAAAAAGGGCCCCCCTCTCTCCGCCTTATTTGATAAAGAAGGAAACCCAACGCCACAAGGGACAGGCTTTTTCCAATCAATTCCCCTTGCACCACCGACTCGTCAAGAGATAGAAGAAGGAAGGATCCCTTCTCTTTCTGTAATTGAAGATAAATATCTTCTCGTCATGAGTGAGAAAGAAGGCTCTTCTACCCTCTCGATTCTCCAGGAGATTTTACCCAAAATTATCAAAGAGATCCCTTTCCCTAAAAAGATGCGCTGGTCTACTTTCGAGACAACTTACGCACGACCTCTACGCTGGATCCTTGCCCTCTTTGGCAAAACAGTTGTTCCCTTTGCAATTGATACCATTGTCTCTAGCAACATCTCCTATGGTCATGCACAGCTCTCCCCATCTCCAGTAAAGATTAGATCGCCAAAAAAATATCTCTCTAAATTGCGCCGTCGTAAGGTTATTGCTTGCGCTCTTGAACGCCGTACATTTTTAGAAAAACAACTCAGTAAATGGGAATGGAAACTAGAAGCTGAAGTGGTTCATAAAGAAAAAGTCTTAGCTGAAGTCCTTTTTCTTTCTGAATACCCTCAGATTGCTTCTACCTCATTTGAAGACCGTTTCTTATCACTGCCTCATGAGCTTCTCTCCTCTGAGATGATCGACCACCAAAGATACTTCCCTCTAAGGAAAAAAGATGGAACTTTCCTCTCTACTTTCCTCCTTGCCATAGATCGTAATCCAAACGAAATAATCTTGAAAAACAACCGCGCTGTATTAACCGCCCGTCTCTCTGATGGTCTTTTCCTCTATGAGCAAGATACTAAACACTCTTTAGAACACTACAACAAGGCTCTTAAAGAAGTTGTTTTCCATCCTGAATTAGGCTCGGTATTTGACAAAATTTCACGTATCGTCAAATTAACAGATGAGATCAGCACTCTCCTTAACCTCTCCCCTCCTTTACGAGCAGCCCTTTTATGCAAGGCAGATTTGGCTACTCAAGTTGTCTACCAGTTTCCAGAGTTACAAGGGGTCATGGGAAAATACTACGCCTTAAAAAGCGGAGATCCTAAAGAATCCGCAGAAGCTATCGAAGAACACTACTGGCCATTAGCCGAAGGGGGCAGAATCCCTGAAAGCACCTCTGGTGCTCTTCTGGCTATTGCAGACCGACTCGACAATCTAATCAGTTATTTTTCTGTCGGCATTAAACCTTCTTCTTCAAAAGATCCCTATGGTTTGCGTCGAGCAAGTGTTGGAATTTTGCGTATCTTGATTGAGAAAAAATGGTTCTTTGACCTCTCACAAATTGTCCGCAATACAGATCTCTTAAGTTTTCTCAAGCAGAGAATCCGGTCTATCCTCCTCGATGATGGCTTTACCAAAGAAGAGATCGATGCTGTCTTCTCTATCCCATCCTATGATCCTTATGACATCTACTGTAGAACAAGGGCTCTTCATCATTTCCGTGAGAAAAGTAATGCGTTTGACAGTTTAATAGAAGTGTATAAACGGATTCATGGACAGACAAGCGCCTATGAGAAAAAACGGTTTAGCATCTCTTTACTAGAAGAACCAGGTGAAAAAGAGCTCTCTACTGCTCTTATCAGCGTTAAAGGGACACTAGAGGTAGCGCTCACGAAGAAAGACTATCTTAAAGCCTTTCAAACTCTCTCTACCCTACAAGGCCCCCTCGCCCATTTCTTTGATACAGTACGAGTTCTCTCCTCTAACCCGACTCTTCAAGAAAACCGGATCGCCCTTCTTCAAGAGCTCTCAGACATTACCAAAGGGCTTGTAGATTTTGCCTCTTGCACAACCAAAGCCGAAAAGTAACTCTCAGGGCTTAAGTAAAGCGGCCAATTGATCAACCAATCCTTATTTCGTCAGAAGAATTTCTCTTTCTTCAGAAGGAGGTTCTTTTAAAAACGTCTGTTGTCTAACAAATTAACGGCGAACGATCCATGTCCCTAAACGGTAAAAGGGATTGGTCAAAAAACCTGGAATCACAAACAGGCTGCCCGGAATTTTCCAAACTCCACCCATAAGCCAAAAAAGACGAAAGACAGCGTTGGCTTTAACCCAAACACGCTCCCCTTCAATAAAGACAATCGATTTTTTACTGCGCAAAAAGCCGTAATTACCTGCAAAAAGAGCCCGCGCTTTTTTCCCATCTAAAGAAGAGAAGCGAAATTGGTCTTTCTCGTCATGCTTTTTCACCCATTCTGCAGTACGTCTACAGAAGGCGCATTTTCCATCATAAAAAACTTGATTCGTTTTATCCATCCTAGAAACTATATCACCTACACTCTTTATACTCCAACGACTTTGGGAGGAGCTTTATTTATAACATCAAACTCTTTCACAAGGGCGAAGACCTCTTCTTCTGGCAAGCTACCAAACTGGATCTTTTTGCGTATCTCTTCTTTTTTTTCCATCCAGTTTCTCTCTAAGATTTTCTGTAAGACGGCTATCATCCCATCTTTGGCTTTATCAAGATTAACTTTCTTAGTAAACAGAATATCAAAAATGGCCCCTTCCTCTTTTTCCATCTTGGTTGCAAGGTCAAGAAGATCGAAACTGCCTTGTTTAAGAGAAAGGGCAAGAATCTCTTCGATCCATTTACGACAGGCCGGATCTTTTAACCCTGCAATTACGAGGTTTTCACGCACTAAAGGCGCCATCTCTCCCCGTGTAAGGACAAGCCAACGCAAAAGATCTGTTTCCAAAATCCGGTTTTGGTCAATGGCCACATCAGCTTTTACTTTAACAGGCTCAATAACCTCTGTTACAGCTTCCCCTTTGTGTCTTTTTTCAATCATCTCAAAAGGGATCGCAAGAGCCTCTGCAATTTTCTTAAGTCCTTCATATGCCATGACTGGCGCTTTCCATGCTTCAATATGGCTCAAAAGAGTTTCTACAAGCCGATTTTTTCCGGCAGGGGTGTGGGGGGAGATCTCCTCTGACAGGGCGCTAATCAAAAAAGGGATGTATCCTTTTGCCTTCTTAAGATAGGCCAAAAAGCCGTTTCTCCCCTCTTTTTGTAAGATGAGATCTGGATCAGATCCTTCTGGAAATGAAAGAACTAAAACCTCCACTCCCTCTTTCTGAAAAATTTGACCAACTTTAACAGCAGCCGATTTTCCCGCAGTATCACCGTCAAAGGCGATATATACCTGGGTAACTCCGAGCTTAATCAACTTTTGGGCATGTTCTTCACCAAATGCTGTCCCCAAAGAAGCTACAGTTAAATTAAACCCTGCCGCAATTAATCGTAGTGCATCTATCTGCCCCTCAACGATAAGAGCGCGCCTTTCCTTTGCAATCCTTCTACGAGAGTAGTTTAGCCCAAAAAGGATCTTAGATTTTTTAAAAAGTGGCGTCTCTGGAGTATTGATGTATTTTCCCCCAAAGGTCGCCTCATCAATTTTACGAGCAGAAAAGCCGATCGTGTTTCCTGTGATATCTAAAATGGGAAAAGTGATCCTTTCTGAGAAAAAAGGGCGCATTTTCCCCCCACCTTCTCGAACAAGACCTGCTTCCACAAGGGCTTTGTTATCCCATCCTTTCTTAGCAAATGCTTTGAGGGTCTCCTCTTCTCGTTTAGGGGCCCAACCTATTTTAAAAAACTTAATAAACGAAGAGTCAATTCCCCTTTTGCCCAGGTAATCGAGGGCTTTTTTACCCTCTTCTGTCTTCATAAGGGCGCTATGAAAAAGATCTGCTGCCCCATTTAAGATCGAGCGAAGCGGCGATAAATCTTCTTTTTTCTCCTCTTTGCCCTCTTCATACTCTAGTACGACCCCAAATTTTTGGGCTAAAAACTCGACCGCTTCTGCAAAGTTAAGCTTTAAAAACTGCATTAAAAACGCAATCGCATCGCCATGTGCGCCACACCCAAAACAGTGGTAGTGCGTATCTCCTTTACGGATAAGGAAAGAAGGGCTTTTTTCATTATGAAAAGGACACAGCGCTTTGTAGGTTCCAGCTTGCCGTTTCCATTGGACATAGGGCGCCAAAAGATCCACAAGATCAACCCTTTCGCGCAATTTATCCAAAGATTCTTTTGTAAATAATGGCATATTTTCTATGATAAAGTTTATTCATGAAAAAGCAAGCACACAGTTACTGGAAAGACTTTATCCCCGCATCTTGGCTGTTTCTTAGCAAAGGATATAACTTTTCCCTTTTTAAGTGCGACCTTATTGCTGGAATTACGGTAGGTCTTGTAGCTCTTCCCCTTACAATGGCTTTTGCCATTGCCTCAGGATTACCCCCTGAAAGCGGTCTTTACACTGCGATTATTGCAGGATTTCTCCTCTCCCTTTTTGGCGGGGGCAGGTTACAAATAGGGGGCCCCAGCGCCTCTTTTGTGGTTATTATCTATGACATTATTCAAAGACACAGCTACGAAGGGCTAGTTGTCATTACTTTGCTAGCGAGCTTAATTCTTTTTGCAGCCGCCTTTTTGAAATTTGGTAATATCATGAAGTATATCCCTTATCCCCTGGTTACGGGATTCATGACGGGAATCGCTATCCTCATTTTCTCCTCTCAAGTAAAAGATTTTTTAGGGCTCCAGATCTCCAATTTACCAAGCGATTTTGTCCCTAAGTGGATCGCCATCATAGCTGCCCTCCCCTCGTTTCATGCTCCCACTTTTTGTGTAGCCTTGGCAACTCTAGGCATCATTACAGCTGTAAAGCGATTTTTCCCGGTTATCCCTTGGGGAATTACAGCAGTTGTCCTTGTAACCTCTATTTGCTGGGCCTTCAATATACCGATAGAGACTATCGCCAGCCGTTTTGGAAAGATGCCCGATACTTTCCCCCCTTTCCACATGCCAAATATCTCTCTCCTCTTCCCTCACACCCATGCTTTTATTCCAGATGCTTTAACGGTTGCTTTCTTAGCTGGGATAGAATCTCTTTTAACAGCAGTTGTCTCTGATGGCATGGCCGGCACCCGACATAAAGCTAATTGCGAGCTTTTCGCTCAAGGGATTGGCAATATGGCAAGCGTGCTTTTTGGAGGCATCCCTGCAACCGGCGCCATTGCAAGGACAGTCACTAATATTAAAGCGGGCGGTAAAACTCCCCTCGCCGGCATGATTCACGCACTCACTGTCCTGATTATCCTTATAGCTATGGCTCCCCTTGTAAATCACATCCCTCTTGCGGCACTCTCTGCTATCCTTGTCATGATTGCCTGGAATATGAGCGAACTTAAACGTTTTCGTCACCTCTTAAAAGCCCCTACAGGGGATATCGCAACTCTCCTTGTAACCTTCCTCCTCACCGTTTTTGTAGATCTTACAGTAGGCGTTGGGCTTGGAATGATCGTAGCGGCCATCTTCTTTGTAAAAGAGATGAAAGAGTTTTCAGGAGTTACTTCAGCTCAAGTAGAAATTGAAACAGAAGAGCCAGCCTATAAAAAGGGGCTCTTACCTGGCATTGAAATCTATGAGATGAGCGGTCCATTCTTCTTTGGCATTGCGGATAGTTTAAAAGATGTCCTTGCTAACTTAGAATACCCCCCCAAAGTCTTCATCCTACGCCTCAGCAAAGTCCCCTTCATCGATGCCAGTGGGATGCACTCTCTACGCGAGTTTTATTACAGCTGTAAGCAAACCAACACCCTTCTCCTCATTTCCGGGGCGAAAGAAAAAGTCACCCTCAAGCTCCAAAAGTTCGGTATTCAGCACCTGATCGGTAAAGAACACTTCCTCCCCACCCTCCAAAGCGCCCTTCACGAAGCGAAAGAGCATGTAGAGGGGTAAAATCTGATGTTTTTACTGTAAAATTACTGTAGGGGTAATGTTTGACGGATAGTTTGATAAGCTACCCCTGCATCATTGATCATCATTTGTAAGACCTCTTGAAAAACAGGCGTAGCTAGTCGGTGGCGCCTATGTAGCTCTGAAAGAAGGCTGTCCCGTCGTGCGTTTAGGATCTCTAGCGTAGGATCTCCTTGGATATGTAAGATTCTAAGAGCATTTTCTAATATCTGTGGGTCTAACCTTCTCTCTAAAAAATTTCTTACAGCAGGCGATACTCTGTTTGGTAGAGGGGCCGGTGATCTAAAGGAATGAAAAAATGCACTAATACGAGAAAAAAGAAAACGGAAAAACTCACAAAATTTATTATAGATTTTTTGAATACAGGACGGCAAACCAGATGTAGGGCTAGGGGCAGCAGGCCCAGCTTGAGGCGGAGAGGCAACTAGCGCGATAGACATAATTAAAACCCTGTATAATTATAAAACCAATCGTAAATAATTATATTTGAAGAGATGCTTAAATGCAAATGGCAAACAATTGACACTTTACGAAAGTTAAATCAATATTTTAAACCAACTAAGTATACTGCTCGTATTTAAAGTATGAGGGTAAGACAAAAACAATACAAAACAAGGGAAGTTCTTTTAAACACCTTCGGTATACAACAATCCTTGAATCGGCTACACTCCTTCGTCATATGGAAGAAGAGCCTAGAGACGGATTTCGGAAAAAAGTCTATACCAAGATGTATCAATCTTCGATTTCTGCTTTGCAACAGGATCAAGAGAAACCGAAGAAAAAGATCTTACCGACCACCAAAAAGACAGGTTTGAGAGAGGAGTTTAAAAAGACGTTTCTCCCCCACTTGATTGATATTTTTGAGCTGCGCCAGATGGTGCGCAATTATAAAAAAGAAAAGGCATCTCCCTCTCCAGTATCTTTCCATACTACTGCTCTAAAATGTCCTAAAGAAGTTCTGGAAAAGCTAGAGCAGTTCCAACACGATGTGGAAGAGGCGCAGCGTTGGTGTGCTGGTATGATTATGCAAATTTCGGAGGCGATTCAAGAGGCAAAAGATGCGCTTGAAAATCTTGAGCCCTCTTCTCCTACTCCTCAAAAATACTCTCTAGATACCTCCTCTCTTCCAAAAAAATCGAGCTGGTTCACCCGTCTTTTTGGCAAAAAAAAGACCCCATAAAAGCCTTGTTATAGTATATAGTGTTAAGAAAGATATGAGCGCTGTTGAGAATAAGACATCACCTATGATGGAGCAGTGGCACCGGTGCAAAGCAAGTGCTCGAGGTGCTCTTTTGCTTTTTCGCTTGGGGGATTTCTATGAAGCCTTCTATGAAGATGCCAACACTTTGGCAAAGCAGCTAGATATTACCCTGACCCAGAGACAAGGGATACCGATGAGCGGTGTGCCGGTCTCGTCTTTAGATAATGCAATTGATAAGTTGATCTCAAAAGGGTATTTAGTCGCTGTTGCCGAACAGATAGAAGATCCTAAAGAGACCAAAGGAATTGTTAAAAGAGAAGTAACGAGAGTTCTCTCTCCTGCAACTCATTTGCAATCCAACTCCCTTAAAGAGAAAAAAAGCAACTTTTTTGCCTCTATCTGCCGGATAAACTCTATCTATGGTTTGACTCTACTTGATCTTTCCACTGCAGAAATGGTTACGCTCGAGGTTGAGAGTTTTAAAGAGCTCTTTGATGAGCTTATTCGCTCCGCTCCTCTAGAGCTTTTGGTATCTGATAAGGTCTATCAACAAAATAAAGAAGAGATCGATTTTCTTAACCTACGTTTGCATCTTAAAGAAGAATGGGCCTTTGACCACAGCTTAGCAGTTGATTTTCTCTCAAAACACTTTCAAGTTTACAGTTTAGATGCCCTTGGGCTCAAAGGGATGACTGCTGCGATCAACGCATCGGGTGCCCTTTTAGTGTATCTCTCAGAAGAGCTACACCAAAAAATCGGACATGTTAAAACAATCTCTAAAGAGCTACTCTCCTCTCACATGGCAATTGATGAGGCAACCCTTCGACACTTATCTATTACCCCGGATCTTTTGTCGCTCTTAGATCAGACCTCGACTCCCATGGGAGCACGTCTCTTTTCCAAATGGATCATCCATCCTCTTGTAAATGTCGAAGAGATTAATCAAAGACTCGATGCTGTTCAAGAACTTCAAGATTCGGCCCCCGTATATAGAACCCTGTTAAAAACCGTGCGAGATCTCGATAGACTCATCACAAAAGTCACTATGGGGCTTGCTGCCCCCAAAGATCTTTTAGCCTTAGCCCAGTCTTTGAAAGAGATCCCCTCTATCTTTGCTCTACTTCAAAAAGAAACATCTTCTCTTTTACAAAGTATGATCCCTTTCTTTTTTGATCCAACTCCTTTAGTAGAAAAGATCTTCCAAGCTCTCAATGATCCCCCCCCTAATCGTCTTACTGAAGGTGGTATTTTCAAGAGAGGGTTTATCAAAGAGGTCGATGAACTCTCTGAGTTTAAAGAAAAAAGTGAACTTTTTCTTTTCAACACCCAAACAAGTCTTAGAGAATCACTTGGCATCAAAACACTCAGAGTTTCTTACAACCGCGCTTTTGGATACTTTATTGAAGTAAGTCGTGGGCAAGCAGAAAAAATGCCCCCAACTTTTGAGCGGCTGCAAACACTTGTCAATGCTGAAAGATACACAACAAAAGAGCTAAAAGAGTATGAACAAAAAATCCTCCGTGCAGAAGAGGAGATTTTTGCT
>CAZBHP010000044.1:0-10401 GCA_964491795.1 uncultured bacterium
GTATCGGACCTATTTCCATTTAGGAAAGAGTTATGGATTAAGCGAGAGTGCTTGTTATCGAGCTTGCAGATGGGTAGAGGATATCCTGATTAAGAGTGGTAAATTTTCACTTCCCGGCAAAAAAGCTCTCCTTAAAAGTGACGTGGAGTATGAAGTCATACTTATAGATGCAGCAGAAACTCCTATAGAAAGGCCCAAAAAAAAGTTCGTGAGAAGAAAAGGGTAAAAAACCGGAATAATAGGCAGAAGCATTTTTACTCTGGGAAAAAGAAACGACATACACTGAAAAGTCAAGTAGTCGTCGATAAAAGGACAAGAGAAGTGATATGTACGGCCTTTGGGAACGGCAAGAAGCATGACTTTAGGTTATTCAAGGAGAGTAAGGTACGTTGGACGGAGAAAACGTGGGGAGTAACTGACAGTGGATATACAGGGATCAAGAAGTTGCAAAAGAACTCAAGGCTGCCTAAAAAATCGAGTAAGAAGAAGCCATTAACACGAGAAGAGAAAGAGCAAAACAGAAAAATTTCATCGGAGCGCATTGCAAATGAGAATGTGATTGGAAGCTTAAAGAGATTTAAAATAGTAAGCGACAGGTACAGAAACCGACGAAAAAGATTTGGCTTGCGCTTCAACCTCATTGCTGGAGTCCACAATTTTGAACTCTCAGTTTAATTACGCAAGAGGTCTATTAAATGAGATTTGTTACGGAATTCACATAAAAAATTTTGAAGAAGTCTTTGGGGAAGAACATTTGGTAATTGATTTGATGGAACGTGTCTTACAAGAAAAGGGAAAAGACTCAACATTTATTTTTAATGGGTGTGAATTGAAAATTATTCAAAACTCTTTTGAAGAAGTCTTCAAAGAGATAGAAGATTGGGAATTTCAAACACGGATAGGGATCTTGAGAGAGGAAGCTTTAGAAATTTTGCATAAAGTTATTTATAACTGAATTTAGGTAACTACTATGTACGAAGCAACTGACAAACGAAGGCTCTATCAGCTCATAGAGATGTATCTTGCTAAGAAAATTACGGAAGAAACTTTTTGCGATGATTTTGTTCTTTCCTACGATATAGAGCTAGATCACAGCGATCTTGCTGAAGAAGAAAATGCAGTTTTTTCTGAATTAGGAACGGTCGCAAGCAGATTTTCCCCCTTCGAAGAAGATCACATAAGCAATCCCCACTTTTTTTACAGAAAGGGACAGCTAAAGGAAAAAATAAGCGAAACTAAAGAGAAGCTCTTGCACATCTTTGAGAAGCTGATCGCTGAGGCGGAAGAGGTGGGGGAGTTTGTGTTTTGGGAGATGCGAGCCCAATAAAATTACTTACAATTGATCTAGGCAAACACTATGTACGACAGAACAGACAAGCGGAGAATCTACCAGCTGATAGAGATGTATTTAGCTGGCATTATTGATGAGACAGCTTTTTGTGACGAGCTTCGTTATATATATGGTTTCGAGCTAGACTATGATACTCTTACTGAAGAAGAACACGCAGCTTTTAGTGCATTATCGGAAGTTGCCAGTAGATTTTCACCTTTTGAGGAAGACCATAAAAAACATCCAGGCGTCCACTATACAAAAGAAGAGCTTAGCCAAAAAATAAGTGAGACCAAACAGACACTTCTACCCATCTTTGATGCACTCATTGCTCAGGCGGCGGAGGAGGAGGGAGAGGTGGCGTTTTGGAAGATGCGGATGTAGTGGATTTCTGAAACCCCTTCTACGGGTTTGCCTTGTTCGTAGAGGACTTTGATTTTGTCTTTGTCTACGGCCTCTAGGGTTTTGATGGCATCGAGGGCGCGGGCGGTGTCGAGGGAGGGGTGGATGGCAAGGCGTGAGTAGCGGCGGACGATGTAATTAGAGATGTGGAGTGTGCGCTCAGACTGCATCTCTTGCAGGATCGCTTGGGAGAGGGCTTTTTTCTCTTCTTCGAGCTCTTGGATTTGTTTGTGGAGCTTTTCGTACTGTTTTACTTTTTGTTCTAGATCCATGGATGAGCCTTTAGGTGTAAGAGAGCATGAGGGCTTCTGCTTGGCCGCGGATGCGGGCATCTTCATGTTTTTGTAGCTGAGAGGCGGCGGCAAGACCTTGTCTGTGGTAGCCGAGGAGTAGGAGTGCTTTGGCGCGATTAAGGAGGGTGGGGGCGTGGTTATTTTCTATCTGAAGAGAGCGGTCGAGATAGCCAAGAGCTGTGATGTTGTCTCCAATCTCCAGGTGGAGTGCGCCCAGGGTTTGTAGATCATAGGCGGAGTCAGGGGAGAGAACAGCGAGGGCTTCGAAAAATTTTAGGGCGATCTTATACTGCCCTTGTTTGATATAGGAGTAGGCGACAAAGCGTAAATCGCTCATCTCTTCTTCTGTCCAGCCAAGTAAATCTAGCCACTTTACTGTAGAGCTCATGTAAGTTACCCCTTGTTGTATCTATATCTTTCTGCGTTGATGTGCTGCATCATTTTATTTAAAGCGTTAATATCTTGCATCAGTTGTATGAGTTTTGAACACTCTTTATCAACTTCTTCGATAGAATTTTCGGTTTCGAATGCGCTCTTTTTCTGACTTCCTTGTCGCTCTTCTTTTTCTTGTTCCCTTTTACCTTCGAGGCGATCAACTAGGGTGTCAATAAAATCCTCGGGGCCCAGTTTTGGAGCTAATTGATGCATAAATAGTCTTTTTGTCTGCTCGTGATATTTTTTGGGAGGAGGGATAGAGCTCCAGCGTGTGTCTTGTTTTCCTATATCAAAGAGGATTTGGTATTCAGAGAGGAGGATCGGCTCAAAAATATCTTTAGAAATTTGGCCAGCTACTTGCCTTGAATCATCGAGGAGTTTTGAATCGAAGAACTTTTTATCTTCTTCAAATTGGATGTAGGGCTGGATCCCTAAATTATCGATTGTCTTTGCATTGCTGGACATATTTCGCTGCATACCAAAAAAGGGGGATTTGAGAAAAGGAAAAGAAAAGATTCCCACTAATTCCCACTGATTTCCCACCAGAATTTCTTGTTCATTTTGTGACGGTTAGAACATGGAAAATTTATAATAGCTAATTTTTTTTTGGGAAAAGATTGCATTGTTTGAGCCTCCTTGTTACCATGTGGGAAAACGTGGGAAAAAATGGCACTTCCATTCTTTACAGGTTCGTATAACGCAAAGCTCGATGAGAAAAATCGTTTCGTCTTGCCGCAAGCTTTACGTTATCAATTGGTAGAAAATGGAGAAGTGAACTTTACTATCGCCCTAAGTATGGGTGGTAGCCTTGCCATTTATCGCAATAGCGACTTACAAGAGATTGTAGAGAGATTCCGTAAAAATCAACACCGTGCAAAATTCCAAAAATTTTTCACGCTGTTTTTTTCTACCCTTTTCCCTACAACATGCGACAACGTAGGACGTGTGACTATTCCTAAGACCTTAAAAGATGGGATCGGAATTAAAGGTGAAATCGTTCTAGCAGGTGCACTCAATAAGATAGAGCTATGGCCCAAAGAAACATACGAAAAAGATCTCTCTCGCTTTATTGGCGGGGAGTCAAGCTCCGATTTTCAAGGAATTATGGAAGAAGCTTTCAACATGCTCGCTGATGAAGATGAGGAGTTATTAGAGGATACTTTAGAGCGCGTCCAACACGGGATGGTGAAGCTATGAAGCATATCCCAGTTTTACAAGATGAAGTTGTCAAAGGATTTGAAGACACTAAAATTCGCATCTTTTTTGATGGGACTTTAGGAGCTGGAGGGCACGCAGATGCGCTTCTTTCAGCACACCCAGAGATAGAGATGTATATCGGATGCGACCGCGATCCAAATGCATTACAGTATGCATCGGAGCGTCTAAGCAGATGGTCTTCAAAAATGCGCTACATGCACGGCAATTTCCTTGACCTTGATGCAATGCTAAAGGCACTTGGCATCAAAAAAGTAGACGGTTTTTTTTTGACTTAGGAGTTTCTTCTATGCAGATTGATGAAGATGAAAGAGGGTTTAGTTTCCAAAAGGATGGTCCTTTGGATATGCGTATGGATCCTACAAGTGATCTTACGGCCGCCGATGTAGTCAACAGATATTCGGAAGAAGAGCTCGGGCGAATCTTTCGTGAGCTTGGCGAAGAGAAACTCTGGCGCCGCGGTGCAAGAGCGATCATCGAAGCAAGAAAGAGAAAACCAATTCATACAACAATTGCATGTGCAGAAGCGATCGAAAAAGCGATCCCAAGAACAGGAAAACTTCACCCGGCTACAAGAATTTTTCAAGCAATCCGTATCTACGTCAACAAAGAGCTTGAGTCCATTGAAGGGACAATCAAAAAAGCGATCCAGGTCCTTGCTCCTAACGGCAAAATAGGGGTGATCAGCTTCCATAGTTTAGAAGATCGGATTGTGAAAAATGTGTTTCGCGATGCAAGTAAGCCTTTAACGAATCTAGTTGGAAAAGTTGTTGGTGAGCCACAGCTGAAGCTTTTAACTAAAAAACCGATTGTGCCGACATTAAAAGAGACAAGAATAAACAGGCGTTCTAGAAGTGCTAAGATGCGCTTTGCTAAAAAGATATGAGCTATATATTAGGTAAGATACTTTTCTCCCTCTTTTTTTTAGCAAGTCTTCTTTTTTCCCTCTTAACACAACATTACGGTTTGACAAAGCTGCGTCGGCAAATCCCAGAGCTTGCTCGAGAAGTCCGCTTGCTCCAAGAGGAAAATAGCCGGCTGCAATACGAAATTGAGCGTTTTGAGAACCCTAAGCATTTAATGGATCTTGCAAAACGGCCAGAATTTTCCCATTTAAAGCACCCTTACGGGGAAGAGATATTAGTAATAAATGTTAAGGAAGAAGAGCCGATTCCAGCTACTCTTCCAAAACGCGAAAGAACGTCTACTGTTTTCGCTAAGATTAAATAGTAAGATAATCTGTTTTTATGGAGTTAGCAACCGACAAGGCTAAAAGACGCTCACTCCTCTTGGCGTTATTTTTGCTCACCCTGTTTACTCTTTTAATTATCCGCTATTACCAAATTCAAGTGACAGAACATAAGCGGTGGATGCAGACAGCCAATGCCCAACACCATCGAGTCGTTGTAGAGCCGTGTAAACGTGGGATTTTTTATTCAAACACCTCGTTGCAAGGGGGACACCCAAGCCAGCCACAGCCTTTTGTCCTCGATGTCGTTCTCTACCATCTCTATGTCGATCCTTTCTTAATCCCTGTAGCACACAAAGGAGAGATAGCCAATATTTTGGAGGAGAAACTCTCTCTTACTGAAGACATCGCCACCCATTTTTATCGAAAAAGCAGATCGAGAAGGGTAGCCCATTTTCTCCCTTCTGAAAGCAAGCAAGAGATCGAAAGTTGGTGGTACGACTATGCCAAGAAGCACAAGATTGCCCGCAATGCACTCTACTTTGTGAAAGATTATAGAAGAAGCTATCCTTTGGGGAGAATGCTAGGGCAGGTGCTTCATACGGTGCGCGAAGATAAAGCAAGCACAGGTGGGCTAGAGATGGTCTTTAACGAATATCTTAAAGGGGTAGAGGGGAAAAAGACCCTTTTGCGTGCGCCGCGCTATGAACTCGATGCCGACCTTTTAGAGGTAGCTCCTAAAGATGGATGCGATGTCTATCTGACGGTCAATCACGTCTTGCAGGCAATTTGCGAGGAAGAGCTTGCGATCGGGATAAAAAAGGTGAAAGGGAAGGGGGGGATCGGTGTCGTTATGGATCCTCATACAGGGGAGATTCTTGCGATTGCAAATTACCCATTTTTCGACCCTTCAAATTATCGCGTTTATTACAACGACATTGCCAAGCTTGAACACACAAGAAATAAGGCTGTGATGGACTGCTTTGAGCCCGGGTCTACGATGAAGCCGATCTCGATTGCTATAGCCCTTAAAGCAAATGCAGAGCTTAAAAAACAAGGCAAGCCTCCTATTTTCTCACCCCTTGATAAGATTGCTTGTGATCAGAGTCAATTCCCGGGCAGAACTCAGCCTTTGAAAGATACCCATTTGCACCATTACTTAAACATGTATATGGCAATCCAAAAGTCATCGAATATCTATCCGGCGAGGCTTGTGCAAAAAGTGGTAGAGGAGCTAGGAGCCAAGTGGTATCGAGAGCAGATCACCTCTATTTTTGGGTTTGGATCAAAGACAGGGGTGGAGATGCCTTACGAAAACCGAGGCCTTGTTCCAACACCTGGAAAAATGTATCAGAGTGGCGCTTTTGAGTGGTCACAACCAACTCCTTACTCTCTTGCCATTGGCTATAACGTTCTTGTGAACGCGATCCAAATGTGTAGAGCTTACAGCGTCTTTGCAAATGGCGGCTATCTTGTAAGACCAACCATTTTACGTAAGATTATCCAAAAAGATCGTGTAGTGACCGAAGTGTTACATGAAAAAAAGAAAGTTCTTGATGAAGCGATCGTCCAAGAAGTGGTCAAAGCGATGAAGTATTCTACAAAGCCTGGCGGTTCTGCTCCTCTTGCAGATGTGCCCGGGTTTACAGAGGCGGGGAAGACGGCAACTGCAGAGAAGTTAGTGGGTGGGACCTATTCTAAGACGCAACACTTTTCGAGTTTTTTAGGCCTTGTCCCGGCAAATAATCCCAGGTTTGTCATTTTTATTGGGGTGGATGAGCCGGAGAAAACCTATATTCCTGGGTTTGGCACTACACACTTTGGGGGAAAATGTGCAGCTCCCATTTTCCGTGAAATCGCTAAAAGATCGTTAGAATATTTAGGGGTAACTCCTGATGATCCTTATGGTTACCCAAAAGGAGATCCCTGCTATACTGGCCAAAAAGGATACTGGATGAAAGAAGTAGAAGAGCTAGAGACAATATACCGCAGGTGGAATGGGTGAAACTTAAAAAACTAATTCAGGATTTGCCCATCACTTTAGCCAAAGGGGGCAAAGATAGTGACATTACCGGGATTACAGAAAATTCGCAGTTTGTTTCACACGGAAACCTTTTTATCGCAAGAAGAGGGGAGAAATTTGACGGCAATGCTTTTGTCTCCACCGCTATTCTCTCCGGTGCCACAGCTATTCTTTCTGACATGCACAATCCCTTTTTAGTTGGGGTAACACAGCTGATTACAAAAGATGTCGCCGCATGTATCGCTCCTTTAGCTAAGCGTTTTTATAAAGACCCTGTAGATAAGCTCTTTCTTATAGGAGTTACAGGGACAAGTGGCAAAACAACCATTACCTATCTTTTAAAACATCTTCTTGAACCTCTTCATCCTACGGGGCTAATGGGGACTATAGAGACGGTGATTGGAGAGAGGCGTATGACAAGCGAGCTTACAACTGCCAATTGTCTCTCTTGTATGAAGTTTCTTAAAGAGATGGTCGATGTAGGACTTACCCATGCAGTTATGGAGGTCAGCTCCCATGCGCTCGATCAAAATCGAGTCGATGGTCTTTTGTTTGATGCCGCTATCTTTACTAATTTAACACCTGAACATCTCGATTACCACCCAAGCCTAGAGGAGTATCGAGAAGCAAAGGGTAAGCTCTTTACCAAGCTAAAAAAAGGGGCTTTGAGTGTTATCAATGTCGACTCTAAAGAGGCCCCGTTCTTTTTAGAAAAAGGGAAAGGGGAGAAGATTGTCACCTACGGAGTAGAAAATGAGGCTGACTATCGAGCTTGCGATTTAGAGTTATCGATTAAAGGGACCCACTTTACCTTAGAAGTCAAAGGGAAAAGGATGCCATTTTTTACCCCACTTATGGGTAAGTTTAATGTATTAAACACACTTGCGGCACTCTCTCTTCTTCACGAAAAAGGGATTGCTTTAGAAGTGTTACAGGAAAGGCTCCTTTCTTTTTCAGGGGTAAAAGGTCGTCTTGAGATCGTGAAAAAAGAGGCTCCCTTTCATGTGTTTGTCGACTTTGCTCACAAAGAGGATGCTCTTGCAAATGTTCTTCTCACGTTGCAAGAAATAAAACAAGGGCGTCTTTTTACTTTGTTTGGCTGCGGCGGAGATCGTGATCGAGGTAAAAGACCTCTGATGGCAAAAGTTGCTGAAAAATTCTCTGACTATGTCGTTGTAACTTCTGACAATCCTAGAAATGAAGATCCAGAAGCTATCTTAAAAGAGATTAAGTTAGGGTTTAAAGATAAAACCCATGTTGTAATCCCGGATCGATCCGAGGCAATTGAGCATGCAATTTCTCTTTTGCAAGAAAACGATATCTTACTAATTGCTGGAAAAGGGCATGAAAGAAAGCAGTTAATAGCAGGCTCTTCTTATGATTTTGACGATGTAAGGGTGGCGGAAAAATTTATAATCAGATAATTTAGTGTGATGCGAAAGCCAATTTTTCTTTTAGCTATAGCTCTTCTATTAAGCGGTTGCGGAAAGCATACAGGGAGTCATGGTGATATTCCAGTTGCTTATCAAGTAGAAAAGCATAAACAGAAGGCCAAAAAATCCCTCGTAAGACCAGGTGTAGAGAAAAAAAGGGAGATGGTTCCAACGGTTGTGTTGGATCCTGGGCACGGTGGTTATGATCCGGGAGCCTTTAATCATCAGATTGAAGAGAAAGAAGTATGCCTTCGTTGCACTAAGCTTATACGTAGACATTTAGAAAAGCTTGGCTATCATGTCATTCTGACTCGTTCACACGATGTATTTATTTCCTTACAAAAAAGGGCGGAGATGGCAAATATGTCTCGCAGTCAACTTTTTGTAAGTTTACATTTCAATTCAGCACCTAACAAATCGGCTCAAGGGATAGAAATTTACTATCCAGCTAAGGCTGAATCTTGGCGTCTAAAACGGGCTAAGGAAGTGGCTAAAATCGTCCTAAACTCGATTGTAGAAGCAACAAAAGCTGAGTCACGAGGAGTGAAGGGTGGGGATTTTCACGTGATTCGTGAAACAAAGATGCCTTCTATCTTGATCGAAGCCGGTTTTATCACCCATGAAGAAGAGCGCAAAAAGATCTCAGATGAAAAGTATCTCAATACAATGGCTATATCGATTGCTAAGGGGATCGATACCTACTTCAAATCTTATTAACCTGAGTTTTGGGTTTCTAAGCCTGCTGCTCTTCGATTTTTGGTCAAATTTCAAAGAAACGCCTATGGCTCCTCACTTCACCTATAGGCGCTTTAGCTATTGGTTCGCTTAAGTTCTTTGAAATTTAAACCAAAACTAGATTGACCATCAGTCTGATAAAACCAAAACTCAGGTTATTAGAAATCAGCGCCAAAAGTGACGGCGCCCCCTTGCATCCCTAGGTCTGTTTTTGGACCAGGGGCAAAAGATAAATGGTCTGTCCATAGATCTCCTCTCCAGTCAATTTGAAAAGAGAAGCAAGATCCTGTGATACGAAAACCCGCCAGAAAATAATAAAGCGAAGAGATACTTGTAAAACTATTCGTTATTCTCTCAGAGGATTTATTGATGACATCGTCGTGCACCCTTACGTGTATTTGGTTTTGTGTCGTGTATGTGTGAGAAGCTACCAGGGCAAAACCGCTAGAAAAAACAAACGAAAGGGGGCCTAAAGGAAGGGAGAAATCGGCACCCAAAAGGGGACCCAAAGCAAACCAATTCTGGTTATTTTTTTGGATATCCGTACTTCCTAGAATACTAAGGCGTGTAATGCTTGTGAATTGTTGCGTTTCATAGCCAGCTAATAAAGAGACATACGGTGATAGAAGAGAGCAACCGGTTTTCGAAAAGCTTACCTCTACAAGATTAAAAGAGTTGTTCCAACGCCAGGCAAAAGCATAGAAGGGTGTCCCATCGACTGGTTTCATTTTATTACCGGTATTGGATAAGAGGAAATAATTAACCCCTACATTCCAACCACCCTCTGTTTTTCCTACAAAAGATAAATCTACAGCAGAGCGCCAAAAGGGGTAGGGTGTTTTAATTTGGATAAAGTCGCCGCTCTCTCCAGGGTCTGGTGGTGTGATTACTGCAATCGAATCAAGTCCTTGTTGACCGACTTGTAGAAGGGCATAAGTGATCGCCAAAGAAAAAGAATTACAGTCTCTTGAAGGGGCAAGCCTCTCCTCAGACTGTCTATAAAATCTATCTCTTCCTTCATAAGGAGAGGGTTGATCTCGCATTTGATCAGGATTGTAATTGGCCGAAAGAGCGAAGCAAGTCTCGAATAGGCTGATAGCGCATAAGCCAGTAAATTTTACTAATAACCTCAGCATGAGCCTCCTTAGCCTATCTCTAACATCTTTAAGGAATATACACGCACAAAAAAAGCTCTCCAGAAGACTGGAAAGCTTTTTGCTATTATAAATTTATAAAAGAAGAGTTTTTTAATGCAAAGGGGCTGCTCTCGCATAGCCCCTCTGCACTCCCATTTAAACCCGGTTGGCTACTTATTTCATCCACTAGGCGGCTCTCTGACGGATGAG
>CAZBHP010000045.1:0-6754 GCA_964491795.1 uncultured bacterium
TTTTTGATCTTTGGACTGATAACTTTTTGGATGGATAGATTACTGGGATAGGTTCTTACAACCTATTATAGTTTTCCATTTTTGACAATTGCTGTTTTTCTTATACCCAAGTGATTTCAAAAGTTGGATGTTTTAGCGAAGCAGACGCCCAAAATTTAAAGCAGGCATTGCCGGCGTCGAGGCGAGCTCCTATTAAAAATAGGGCGAGTCGAAAGGGCTTTAAAGTTTTGGATGTCAGCAAAGCTAAAATGCCAACTTTTGAATCCTCTTGGGTATATTTGTAATTGCAAAAGACAAGTCATAGCTTCTTGCATTCTTTACCCAGACGCAGTATATTCCTGCATTGATAAAGTTCTTTAACTATTGAATTATGTTACACCCTCTATCTCTTCTAACGGTTTTCTTTAATCTTTACTGGGAATATACAAAAGAAAAAGACTGTGTTTCTTTATCCATTCGCGATGAGGTGATGAAGGATTATATTGATTTAGAAAAAGAGCGGAAAACGCAAAAGTTGTGGCGTATTGCTTTCTTTTTCTATGTTGGTTCGCCTCTATTTTTTTGCTTGCATTTCTTAATCGTAGAAATCATCAGAGACCCAACCAAACCTGATGCATACTTTGGGATTGCTCTTTTGCTTTACGTGTTTTTTTTACTGGTATTCCCAACATCTAAATTTGTTTATGGGTGTGCTTATCATAGGCGTGGTGTGGCCCTACTGACCTGGATTTTATTTATAATGGCTATACAGATAGCCGTGTTTCTTCATAAATCTTTCCAATTTATGCAGAAAGAACCCAATTTGATCTTTTGGTTGCGGTTTTCAACTTTTCTCGCTTTACAAATCTTTTATTGGGTCAGTTGCTTACGCTTGCGTAGAGTAAATGCAGAAAGAAAGCGACAGATCAATCTTATTTTGGAAACTATAAGGTTGTCCAGAAACTGACACCGAAATTTTTAGAAACTGTATTTATAAATTTACAAAAAGTTAACAAAAGATCATGATGCCTTTCATTAATTTTCAATTAAACTTGGAGAAAATTTATGAGACTATTTAATTCTGTTGTTTTTTCTTTTTTAACTTTTGCGGCTGTTCATGCAGATCAAAATTCACTAACACAATATCTTTACAATGAAGGGAAAACGCTTTTAAACCAACAAGAGCATTCTATGGCTCTTCAGATATTTGAATCTGTAGTAGAAGATATCGAAAGAACAAATTGCACCTCTCCAGAAGATCAAGCGTGTTATTTATCAGCTGCTTTTAATGCGGCCCTTCTTTCAGCGAATTTACAGGATCTCCAAAATGCGGAAAGATATCAATATATCTTAGCTGAAGCCTCTAGCGAATGGTTAGGCAGCCCCTTACATATCAATTCTCGTCTAGTATCACAAAATACAAAAACAATCCCCAATGCGTTCTTAAATCAAGACAGACATGCTTGGGGAACAGTATTCATATGCTCCCAATGTGGTGCTATGTATACTTCTCGCCCAAACCAATGCTATCAGTGTTCTAGCACTTCATTTATCATGTCAGAAGTACTGCCCCCAGGAGCAAGATAGTGAGAAAAAAGCTTGCTACAGTAACTCTCCTAGTATTGACTTGTGCAAGCTTTGGCTTTTTTCTTTGTCATAGTTCAATTATAAAAGATGAGGAAGAGTTTGCCCGTTATCTGCTTATTCGCGAGGGTGGAATGTACACCCTCGTTGGCTCTAAACCTATTACGTGGTTTTATATTGAAAATAACCAGTTGGGAAGCGATGAGAATACAAAGAAAAATCATCCTATCCAATACGTCTTACCTAAAGAGATAGAAGCAACAGAAGATGATTCTTTTAATTCCAAGACAGCATTCGTGTTATGGAAGAAATGGCAAAAACGTCATAAAAGAGGCAACCAACAGTACGAGCTTGTAGTAGTAGAACATGAAGACGGCGACAATATTTACTTTGTTAATAAATCCCTTGTTCGAGAGACCCTACTCAAACACTACCCTCTTTTTGTAAAACAAGTAGGCACTGATTTTGATATAGATCAAGTGCTCTCTCATATAGGCGAAAGACAATCGTTTTTTTGGCGGAAAATTTTTTGCATAGATCATCCAAATCACATCTCAGCCGGTTTGTTTTTTGGTTATGGTCTAGAAAATGCGATAGGCTTTGAAAACCTACAGAAAAATCACCAACAAGAAAATCCCATTTTCTCCACATCTCTCGTTGAATTGTTAAAAGCTCGATGGAAAAAAGAGGTGTCTTTAAAAGAATTACCGTTACCTATGTTTCGTGCATTTTCCGCAACAGATCACCAAGTAGAACTCTACAAAAAAGAACGAGACAACATAAGAAAAGAGTATGAAAAAGCCAGTCTACGAGATCTCTTAGTTTTGGCATTCCAATA
Source organism: uncultured bacterium (assembly GCA_964491795.1). GTDB lineage: Bacteria > Chlamydiota > Chlamydiia > Chlamydiales > 2-12-FULL-49-11 > JAFEGE01. The sequence continues at coordinate 2,402 of CAZBHP010000045.1, forward strand.
ACCTTTAACCTTTTTCTCACTTGTATAACAAATTAAACTCCCCTATCCTTCGTAGCTTCTAAAATTTCTAGAGGTTCAAGGCATGTGGTTCTATGTTAGGCTGTTTTCAGTAATCCTATTAGTAAGCGCCTCTTTTTACTGGTTATATAGAAATCGAAAAAAAGTAACCGGAGCTTCTGCGATACCAGAAGAAGCTACACAGTATTTACAAAACATTGATGTAGAAAAAGAGAGAAAAGCACGCAAAACGTGGCTAATCACCTTCAGTATCCTTTCCGTAGCATGGCCTCTTCTATTTTTCCTTGCAGCTGTGATTTTTTCACTTGTATCCTTTATTCTAAATGGGAGAATCCTTTTGCTTAGCTTTTCTATATTTGGAGGATTAAGTTTCCTTTTCCCTCAGTGGCTCATCTATCACTTTGCTTATAAAAAAAGGGGCACTAATTTATTGCTATGCCAAATGATTCTAATGGCATTTATACTATCTTACTCCGCAATCGATTCTTTCATGACTTCAGCTGAGTTTCCATGGCCTGGTTATCTGATCCTTTTTGCTATCTTCGGTTTTTATGAGATTGTCGCATTCCGCTTGTATAAAGTTAACTTGGCGCGGAAAAAGCAATTGAGTTTACTATATAAAACAGAACAAGAACCAACTCCGGTTTAAAGCTTATGCATCTAAACGACCACCGCGGCAAGCTCATCATCTCAGCCCTCGTAAGTAACGGGATCGACACTTTTTTAGTCGCTCCGGGGTCGCGCTCTACACCTCTTGTGCTCGCGGCAGGAGAGCATCCGTCTGTTAAAACGATTGTCCATTTTGATGAGCGGGGGATCGCTTTTCATGCACTTGGGATTGCTAAGGCAAGACAAGCACCAGTGGTGGTGATTTGCACGTCGGGGACGGCGGTGGTAAATTTATATCCGGCGATTGTGGAGGCAAGTTTAGATCATATTCCTCTGATTTTTTTGACAGCGGATAGGCCTTTTGAGCTGCGGGGCTGTGGAGCGAATCAAGCGATTGATCAGGTGAAGATTTTTGGGTCGTATTTGCGCTTTGAAGCTGATGTTCCGTGTCCTGATGGGATAACCCCTGATGAGGCAATTGTGGGTATGATTGATGAGGCCTGTTACAAATCTTGCTTCAACGATCCAGGACCGGTGGTTCTTAACTGCATGTTCCGAGAGCCTTTCTCTTCTTACGAAACAAACAAAGCTTTTCCCGCTATTTCCCTTGGAACCAAGTATCACGCGCCGATCAAAACCGTCTCTCTAAGAACCTTGGAAACCTTAGCGGAATCCTTACCTGAAGAAGGGGTGATCTTAGCGGGGAGTATGCCATACTCGCCCGATCTTGCTGCGATATTGAGCCTTGCGGAGAAGTTGCAATGGCCTGTAATTGCAGATCCTCTCTCTCATCTGCGCAGCTTTGGGGAGCACCCTTGTATCCTCACGCACTATAATCATATCTTACCCAATAGCGATTTTGCCCCTAAAACTGTGCTTCATTTTGGAGGGGCGCTGGTTTCTAAAATTGTGCAGACATGGGTTAAAGAACTCGATTTTCACAACTATATCCACGTCTCTGAGTTTACAACGCGCCACGACCCGTTTCATCAAGTCACTGAGCGTGTAGAAATGGCTCCTCACCTCTTTGCTCAAATGCTCCCGGTAGAACAAAGAGAGCCCAGGTATCTTTCTGAGCATTCTGAGAGGATGAAAGAGCTCTTAAGGGAAGAGCTCCTCTCCTCCTCCGAGCTGACAGAGCCGCTTGCAGTCTTCTCACTCATTGAATACGCAACCCCTGAAACCCTCTTTTTCTTTGCAAATAGCCTATCGATTCGGTATGCAGACTCTTTCTTTTTCCCGAAGGGAAATTGTGGGCCTATGTACGGGAATCGCGGAGCCTCAGGAATTGATGGGAATATTGCAACAATTGCAGGACTTGCGGAAGCGTCTGGAAAGCCTGTGATTGCAGTGCTCGGCGACTTCTCCTTTCTCCATGATCTCAATAGCCTCGCCCTTTTATGTAACCCTAAGCTGAATGTCACTTTGATCATTCTAAACAACCAGGGCGGTGGCATATTCCGCTTTCTACCGATTGGAACCTCTCCTCATTTAGAGAAATTCTTTGTGGCCAAGCACCCGTTTGCCATAGAGCCTTTTGTAAAGGCTTTTTACCTCCCCTATACTTCAATCACCTCTAGAGAAGAGCTTAGAAGCTTTATGGAAAAGCGAAGGGGTGAAAGAGGCGTTCATGTGGTAGAGATCCCCTCAGATGTGGAAGAGAACTACCTCTTAATGCAAGGGCTCAAAGAAAAGGCGGCCGAATGTTTTACACTCACAAAGCCTCTCTAGAAAAACCTGTGGTGTTTCTCCACGGCTTTTTAGGGACCCATGCCGACTGGGACGATTTTCTCCCCTCTTTTTCACACACCTACGCTTTTGACTTACCTCATCATGGGAAAAGCCCCGCTTACTCTCTCGATGATCTTTACCAAGCGCTTCCTCAAGATGCCCATGTGGTAGGATATTCTTTAGGAGGGCGAATCGCCATGCGCCTTCTCTTTTCTTATCCCCCGAAGTTCTCTTCTCTAACCCTTATTTCCGCACATCCTGGGCTTGATGACCCGGTAGAAAAAGAGAAAAGGATACAAAGCGATGAGGTGTGGGGATCTCTTTTAGACACTCTAAGCATGGAAGAGTTTTTGAAAAAATGGTATAGCCGCCCCCTCTTTGCAAAATCTCCTATTCCCTCCTCCCGTAAAGAGCAGAACAAAGTGGGGTTAAAAGAGATCCTCCTAACCTACTCACTTGGTCGTCAAACCTCATACTGGAAAGAGATAGAAAAGACAGACACCCCCCTTTTATTTCTTTTCGGGGAGGAGGATCAAAATTTTCTCCCTATCTATGAACGGGTGCGAACATTTCCCCGAGTAACGACAAGCCTGATACCAGGAGCCACACACGCTCTTCATCTAGAAAAACCAAAGCAAGTTCTAGGAATTATTCAAGAATTTTTGCCACCAGTCCATCGGATGATTTAGCGCCACTGAAAGTTTGCTTTCAGTGGCGCCCCCGGCTGTGCAATTACGATTGCACAGCCGTTACCATTAACTTCTTTAAATCCTTTGAGTTAATTTTGTCCCGAGGAGCGTAGCGGTAAGGGACAAACCAATGCCAATTATGCCGATGAGAAATCGTCTATCGCGAGCCCGAAGGGGTCCTTAGACGGTGAGGCTGTGTTCTACACGCGAACCCAAGCGATAGGCGATTTGTCGAAGGCAGAATTGGCCAGTTTTATTTCAGAAAATTATAAATAATAGGAATTATTCAAGAATTTTTGCTATCCTATTTTGCATGATGACTATGATTTCTTGGCAACAGTGCCTTACTTTTGATGACATCCTCTACCACAAGTGGGACGGGATTGCTAAAATTACGATCAATAGACCTGAGAAGAGAAATGCGTTTCGGCCGAAAACGGTGACGGAGATGCGCAAAGCGCTTCTGGATGCAAGAATGGATCCTTCGATTGGAGTTGTTATTCTGACAGGACAAGGGGAAAAAGCTTTTTGTTCGGGAGGAGATCAGTCGATTAGGGGTCACTCAGGTTATAGTGATGAGGGTGGTCAAGAGAGTTTGAATGTTTTGGATTTTCAGCGGGAAATACGGACATTGCCAAAACCGGTTGTTGCGATGGTGGCAGGATATGCGATTGGCGGCGGCCATGTGCTTCACTTGGTGTGCGATCTAACCATTGCGGCAGACAACGCAATTTTTGGGCAAGTGGGCCCGAAAGTGGGATCCTTTGATGGTGGCTTTGGCTCTTCTTATTTAGCGAGAATTGTGGGGCAAAAAAAGGCGAGAGAGATTTGGTTTCTGTGCCGTCAGTATTCGGCAGAGCAAGCTCTTGATATGGGCCTTGTGAACACGGTAGTTCCGCTTGAAAAACTTGAAGAGACAACGATTTCTTGGTGCCAGGAGATGCTGAAGCACTCACCTCTTGCCCTTCGCTGTTTGAAATCTGCTCTCAATGCCGATTGCGATGGACAAACAGGTCTGCAAGAGCTCGCTGGAAACGCGACTCTCCTTTACTATATGTCAGATGAAGCTAAAGAAGGCCACACAGCCTTCTTAGAAAAAAGGAGACCAAACTTTGCAAAATTTCCAAAACGAAGTTAGATCTTTTGTCTGGGTAGAAGCTATGCGCCCCAAAACCTGGGCAGCATCTCTTGCCCCTGTGATTTTAGGCACTGCATTAGCCAAACATTTCGGCCATTTTGATCCTCTTATTTTTCTTGCGACCCTTTTAACCGCGTTATCTATCCAAATTGGAACCAACTTTGCTAA
>CAZBHP010000045.1:6764-10219 GCA_964491795.1 uncultured bacterium
ACTATTTCGACTTTAAAAAAGGGGGTGATACCGAGCGAAGGATTGGTCCAAGACGCATTATGCAAAAAGCCCTGGTAGGAGAACAAGAGATGATCAAGGCAATCGCTATCGCCTTTTTGTCCGCTGCCTTTTTTTGCTCTTACCTTTATTTAAAAGGCGGCATGGTAATTCTGCTTCTTCTCATCTTAGCTGTTTTGTTAGGGATTGGATATACAGCGGGGCCCATTGCTCTTGCTTATTTAGGTCTTGGAGACATTGTGGTTTTGAGCTCTTTTGGCTCGCTTGCCACAGGAATGACCACTTACTTGCAAATGGGGCACTACTCACCTGAGGCGTTTATTTTTGGTTTAGCCCCCGGCGCTCTTTCAACTGCTATCTTAGTTGTTAATAACTTACGCGACTACGAAACTGACTTAGAAGCTGATAAAAAAACACTGGTGGTACGCTTTGGCAGAACTTTTGGAAGATGGGAATATGCCCTTTTATTCTTCCTCTCCCAAGCAACCCCAGCTTACCTCCGTTTTTCTTACAGCTTATGCTGGAAGCTATCCCTACTTCACGTATTTATCATCCCTGCCATCCCCCTCCTCAAAGAGGTGTTTAGGGCAAAAGAGCCTCAAGATTTCGCACCACTTCTTCCTAAAACAGCCCTTTATCTCATGCTCTATACGTTAGCCGGCGCCTATGCTCTCCTCATTTGAGATTTTCTCTTATAAGCTCCCCTCACGCATCGGCAAAAGAAGAGGTCTTTTAATCAGGATCTCTGATCATCAGGGCCGCTTTGGTGTAGGTGAGATCGCCCCTTTACCTGGGCTTAGCTTTGAAAGTTTGGATGAGGCAACAGAGCAAACCAAAAAGCTAAGAGAAAAATTTCTTCACGGGGAGATGTCCCCTCTATCTCTTCTCCCCTCTGTCCATTTTGGTTTAGCTTCGGCTTTGCGGCATCTTTCGAGCGCTCCTCGCGATCTCTCTTTTACCCCCATCCAACTCCTCTCTGACAAAGAAGAGCCTGTTCTTAAAGAGATAAAGTGTAAAATTGGGCACCTTACAGTGGATGAAGCTATCCAAAAGTGCCGACTTCTTTTAGAAAAAGGGATGAGACTTAGACTTGATGTCAATGGAGAGTGGGAATTGGAGGAAGCTGTCCGTTTTTGCAGCCACTTCTCTCCTCAAGATTTTCTCTATATTGAAGATCCAGTGAAGCGCCTGGCAGATTTTGAGACTTTCCATGAAAAGACCGGCTTTTCGTTTGCTGTGGATCAGCCCCTTCTCTTACAGCCCCTAGAAAAAATAGTCTCCCTGAAAGGCCTCTCTCATCTCATTATAAAACCGATGGCCCTTGGAGGATTTGAGCGTCTTCAAGACATTCAGAAAAAAGCTCAGTTAATCCCTCTTGTCTTTAGTAACACCTATGAAACTACGGTTGGACTTTTGCATACTCTTGAACTTGCAGAAGCGCTCTCTCCTGGGCAACCGATCGGTATAGATCCTGTAGTAGAAACCCCTTTCTTTGCCTCTTCTCTTGATCTACGCTCAGGTTTTGTTAAAGCTTCTCTTTTTGAAAAGATGCCCATCTTGTTTACACGGCTGACTAAAGTTGCGTAAATTTATGAGTTATAGAAGCCTCTTCTATAACTCATGAACATCACAATCAACTTACATTAAGATAGTTAAAAAAGGTAAAAATCACCGGTTTTTTAAATACAGAAAACCGGTAAATTTATAGGCATGCTATATGCAAAAAATGAGACACTTACCTACGCTGAATTAGATAAGCTCATTGATAAGCATACAGATACAACCCAGATTTTTTTTGCACCACCGACCATTCAGACGATAATTCACATTCTCTCCCTGATTCGAAAAAAGATCCCCTTCTGTCCGATCTCACCAAGAGAAAAAACGCTCCCCTCTTTTACTCTACCCTCGTCTGTATGCACTTGCCTTGCGACCTCTGGGACAAGTAGAACTCCTAAATTTGCGATGCACAGTTTAGAAAACCATCTGATGAGCGCCTCTTACCCTCACCCAGATTTAGAATTAAACCCAGGAGATGTCTGGCTTCTATCGCTTCCTCTTAACCATATTGGCGGTCTTTCGATTCTTCTTAGGTCGTACTTTGCCAAATCTTCTATTGTTTTAGCCGATGGACCAGTGGACAAGGTGACTTTCCTCTCTTTTGTCCCGACCCAACTAAAGAGGTTTTTACGGCAAGATAACCCTTATCCTAAGCTTCGGGCCATTTTAGTTGGAGGAGCACCTATCCCTGAGTCTTTATGCCGCGATGCAGCCCATTTACCCCTTTATTTGACTTATGGGATGACCGAAATGACTTCCCAGGTAGCAACGAGGCGCTTCGAGGCCCATAAAGGGGTGACATTTGGAAATCCCCTGCCTCATAGAGAGGTGAAAATTGGAGAAGATGGAGAGGTTTTTGTTCGAGGTAAAACCCTTTTTCTAGGTTACTATGATCAAGTTTCGCCTTTTGTGGATGGGTGGTTTCCTACGCGCGATTTGGGGGAGATGGGTGCACACGGTCTTAGAATACTCGGACGAAAAGATAGGATGCTTATATCAGGAGGAGAGAACATCTATCCAGAAGAGATTGAAAAAGCGTTTCTCTCTTTGACAGAAGTCGCCTCTGTCCATGTCCAAAAACGGTTCGATGAAGAGTTTGGAGAGCGCCCTGTGGCAATGATCTCTCTATCTTCTACTTGTGAGATCCCTTTGTTGTGTGAGAAACTGTTAGATTTTCTTCCTAAGTTTAAGATTCCACAGCCTCAGGACATAGTCGTTGTCGCAGCTCCTCTGGGATACAAAGGCTCTTTTTAGTGCTTTTTGAAACAAGAACATGCACTATACGGCTCTCCCCTACTCTGACCCCTTCTTTTTCAAAGAGGCAAAGAAGATAAATTGCCTTTGTTGTAAGTTTCTCTATTTCTATCGAGATGAAAAAGGAGTCACCGAGTCTGAGTGGCTGAAAATAGTTTGCTTTAGCTTCTACAATGGGGAAAAGATAGTCACTGTCTTGGATGTAGGAAGAAAGAGAAAATCCAAGTTCTTCTAAAAAAGTTTCAAAAGCCTCTGTGGCATATTTTAAGAGGTTTGTAAAATACAAAACCCCAGTAGCATCGGTTTCAGAAAGGGCGACTTTTCTTTGGTAGCGTGGCATACAAAAATTCCTGATTAATTTTACGTAAAATTTGGATTTTCTAAAATCTTCTTTCTCAAGATTACCTCTTTAAAAATTTGAATGGGGAGGGTTTTTTAAACTCTTTGTTGGGATTGAGAAAAACCATCTTTTCCTCTATAATCACAAACTTTCTCAGAGGAAAAAAAAGTTCGTGGATATAGAAAAAAAAGAAATTTTTAAAGACACTTCGCTAAGCCCCCTCTTTTTTGAAGAGGATAACCACAGCCATGCCCTTTTTATTCAAAAGCAAGGTGAGGAAAAA
>CAZBHP010000046.1:0-5027 GCA_964491795.1 uncultured bacterium
AAAAATAAGAGCGCATCCTTCGAAAAACACGTAATTTATAACTTAAAAGACTATATCAAAATAGGACGAATAGTGGGTAAAGTAAAAATGATTGCAATTGAGAGAGGACTTTCCTATGTTCAAATTATGGCTCAGGAGCAAAAAAAGATCACCTTTAGGGTTTTGGCAGAAAAAGCCTCCCGTATTTTTGGCTCCTCTTTGGCATTCTTTGTAGCTCTTTGTTTCATTTTTCTTTGGGCTATCAGCGGCTTTTACTTTAAATTTGATGACACCTGGCAGTTGATTATCAACACCGCAACTACGATCGGGACCTTTGTCATGGTCATCTTGGTTCAAAATACCCAAACTCGAGAAGCAAGATCGATGCAGCTAAAACTAGATGAGCTTCTCTACGGAACGAAAAACACTCGCGATAGCCTGGTTAAAATTGAAGATGAGAGTGATGCTGAGATTGAGCGTTTTCATAAAGAGTTTAAGAAGCTCAGAGAAGATTACATGGCTCACCGAAAAAGAAACCATGAATAACCTCTTAAAATCAATAAGTTACACGTTTCTAAAAAGGAATTGCCGAATAACCCCAGGATACGGTTAATCACGGGTATCTAGATTAATGAGGAAATATCATGCTCAGTACTATTTTAATCATTTTGTTGATCTTATTTTTAGTGGGTGCTCTTCCCCGTTGGGAATATAGCCGCAATTGGGGATATTTTCCATCCGGTATCGTAGGGGTTATCCTCCTTATCATTGTGATCCTTCTCCTACTAGGAAGAATCTAGGGAAAATCCCCCATTTATTATAATTACATCTAATAAATGGAGGGATTCTTTTGTCTTTTTGTAGACCACCTTGTAAACCATACCCTTGCGTCGCTTATTTTATCCCTAAACTCTATTATGAGTTAGCTTCAGGGATAGATTGCTGGTTTTCGACGAATCCGCCTTTTGCAGAATATGGGGGAGGGTTTCTCTTTTGGTCACAACCGCCAGCCTACATGTTTTACTTCATATTGAATTTTGAGAGAGGCTCTATTCTCTCTAGCAATTATGACCTGTGTGACCTTAAAGTCTTAAAAGAGCAAAAAGAGAGGACCGAAAGGGCATGCAAAACCCTGTATCTAGAGTCGGCCCCTCGTTTGCTATGTAAGTCTAAAGCTTACGCTCTTACATCTCCCTGTTGCCCCACCCCTCCTATGCCTTGCAAGAGGCCTCCAAACTTATGTTCGGATTTTAGTAGATTTTTTGGGATGTAAGTTAGTTCAATCTCTTGGCGTTTGATTCTTGATAGTGGATAAGTTTATTTTTTGTTAAGATGACCAGATGACCGATGATCAAATTGTTGCATTTATCAAACATCTCATTTTTGATAAACACATGACGCAAAAAGAGATAGCCCAATCTTTAGGAGTGAATCGTCGGTTAGTCTGGACAATTCTTTCTAAAAAACATGCAATCTCGAACATTACTCGAGAAAGAATCGAAAGGTATTTTAAAAAGAAATCCTCTTAATCAAGCAGAGATGAGGCTCAAGTGAGAGAAGAAGAAATTATTAATTTGATCAAAAAGCTAGTCATTGGCGGGAAAAAAATTGGTGAGATTTGCCAAGAAAGTGGTGTATACCGAACATGGTTCAAAAATCGGTATTTTTACGAAGCCGGCGCTCAAAATTTAGAGTAAGCGAAGCTGATGCCAAAGTGAGCCCCTATTAACAATAGGGCGAGTTTTGGCAACTCTAAAGTTTGAGATGCCCGCAAGCTAAAAAATCGATTTTTGAACCATGTTCGGTATAAGTCGTGGCACTATCCAAAGCTTGCTGCGGGAGAAAACATCTCTCTCTCTTATCATACGCATGCGTCTAGAAGAGTATCTTAAAAAGACCCAAGTAAAAATCTAGCGGCTGTTTATTTTTAGCTCCTTAAGTGAAAACCTCTCTAAAAAGTTATGATAGAAGGAAATTAACTTAAGTGGGGAAATATGACTTGGGAAGTCAGATGTGTGAAGAGAAATAAAGACAAGATCATCACAGACTACGTCCTTATCAATGACAAAAATAGAGAGAAAACGGTTTCCCCTGAGACAGCTTTAAGAATGGCTGAAAAAGGGGAGATTTTTGGGGTGATTATCCAGACGTCTTGCAAGAGCAAGCAAGATTTTCTGGCAGCTGAATTTGGCCCTAAGTGTTATTGGAAAAACTTTCCGACTTGTTAAGGAAGGGTTTTTACAATTCTGGTTTATGTACGCACGATTGAAAATGTTCTTTGTGATTCTAGATGAGGAAAAAAAGTAAAACCATGGCTGCTATCAACACGGAAAAGCAAAATTAGTGAAATGAGAGATCCGACAAAGGGGATTGTTCTTGCTAAACCTAAAAAAATCCCTTCTCGATCGGCTCTAATATTTTGTTTAATCTCTTCTCTTCTCCCTGCGCTTGAGGTAAAGACATGTTGAACTGCATGAACAACCAATCGAGCAAGGCTTACGAGGACAGTTAAAGGTCCTGTAATCTGCTGAATGATGGGTAGGGCAGAAAGCCCATGCATAGCATCTGTATATTCGAATCTTACACCGTTGTTTGTTGCTGTCTGGATGGCTTGCATAGAAATTCCTATGGTTATTGTTTTAATTATGAATAAATTATAGCTAATATTTAATAATTATTAAAGTAAAAAAATATATTTACTTAATCTCTGCTTTGGCGGGAGGGGCGCCAGCTCCGGCGAGGATCCCGCCGTCAATTGTCAATTCTGTCCCTGTGATGTATTTGGCCTCATCGGAGGCGAGGAAAACTGCAGCATAGGCGACATCACTAGGTGTTCCCATTTTTTTCATGGGGATGCCTTCTTCAATAAGGGCTATGTTTTTTTTCCGATCAGGGCCTTGGCCTAGCATAGTTTCCCACATGGGGGTGAGGATGGCTGCTGGGTGAATGGAGTTACAGCGGATGGGATAGCCTTTGTCACAAGCGTAGAGGGCTACCGATTTGGTGTGGTTACGGACAGCTGCCTTACTTGCAGCGTAGGCGGCTGCACCGGGGATGCCTACAAGGCCTGATCGAGAAGAGATGTTAACAATGGATCCACCCGATTTCTTCATCACTTTGAGAGCATACTTACAGCCGAGAAATACACCTTCGGTATTTACAGCGTTGACCTCTTTCCAGCTCTCTAAAGAGGCATGTTCTGGATCTTGTGGACCTAAGTTTCCTTCAAACCCAGTGATGCCAGCATTATTAATTAAAATATCAAGTCTGCCAAAGCGTTCGATAATAGTTTGCATGACTGCTTGCCAATTCTCTTCAGAGCGGACATCTAAGTGTAGAGATAGGGCGCGGGGATAAGGGGTAGCGGGTAGGTTTTTGATGTCGGACAAAATAACAGTTGCCCCTTCTTGATGAAGCAAATGGGCAATCTCTTTGCCGATGCCTTGAGCAGCTCCGGTCACTAGAGCAATTTTTCCTTTTACTCTCCCTACCATAGTATTCAGCATAATGGTATGAGGAGTTTTATGCGTACGAAAAAGCGGCTTATCATCCCTTTTGTCTTAATTTTTCTGGCGATACTGGGTATCGGCGTTGCCTACCATCTTTTTTATACAAGAGAGAAAAGCGGCGCGCTTGTGTTGTATGGCAATGTCGATGTGCGGCAAGTCGATATCGGATTTCGGGTTGCAGGGCAAGTAGAAGAGCTTTTTTTTGAAGAGGGAGACCGAGTTGAAAAAGGGACTCTGATGGCCCTTCTAGATAAAACTCCTTATGATAATAAAGTGCGGGAGGCCCGAGCCGATTTAGAAGCGATTCGCGTCAATTTGGAAAATGCTGATATTCTTTTAGAGAGACGTGTTGAGCTCATCAGCATAGGGGGCGTTTCCACAGAAGATCTCGACAATGCAAGAGCTAATCGCGATGAGCTTTTAGCAAACTATAAAAGAGCGGAAGCAGCTCTTATCGTTTCTCATGACAATCTCCGCTACACACAAGCCCTTTGCCCCAACGATGGGGTAATTCTCACCCGGATACGAGAGCCTGGTACCGTGGTAAATCCTGCACAGCCTGTTTATACCCTCTCACTTTTATCTCCAATTTGGGTACGTGCTTATGTGAATGAGCCAAACCTGGGCAGAATCAAATTTGGGATGTCTGCCCGGGTATACACAGACTCTGGGAAGATCTACAAAGGGAAAATCGGCTTTATCTCACCGGTTGCAGAATTTACCCCTAAAACTGTTCAAACAACCGATCTACGTACAGATCTTGTCTACCGTTTAAGAATTTATATTGATGAGCCTGATGAATATCTCAAACAGGGAATGCCTGTTACTGTAAAGCTTCTGGATTAGGAAAATAAGAAAATTAGAGAACAGGATGAGCAGGATATGGGCTACGCCCTTAGGATAGGCAGGATGAGAGAAGAGGTAAAAAAGGGATCTGTAAGCAACTTCCTATCCTGCCTATCCTGTCGGCGAGAGCCGATCCTACACATCCTGTTCTTCTTTGTCTGGTGCCGCTTATGATTAAGATAGAGCTTGAGGGGATTAAAGCAGAGCTTCCTAAAGGAGAGATTATTGGTCTGGTAGGGCCAGATGGTGCAGGGAAGACAACGCTCTTGCGTCTGATGGCAGGACTTTTCACTCCCGGAGGGGGGAGTATATCGATTGATGATCACGACACGGTAAAAGAGACCGAAGCGATTCATCAGATGATCGGGTATATGCCGCAGAGATTTGGCCTTTATGAAGATCTCACCGTGATGGAGAACTTAGAGCTCTATGCCGATTTACGCGGAGTTGTGGGAGAAGAAAAGGAGAAGACGTTTGAAAAACTTCTCCAATTTACAAATCTTGCCCCGTTTACTGATCGGTTAGCCGGTAAATTATCGGGAGGCATGAAACAAAAGCTTGGGCTTGCGTGCGCTCTTATTAAAAAGCCTCAAGTGCTTTTATTGGATGAGCCAAGTGTTGGGGTGGATCCGCTCTCGAGAAGAGAGCTTTGGAAGATCGTCTACCAACTCGTCGATGAGGGGATTACGGTGG
>CAZBHP010000046.1:5037-5619 GCA_964491795.1 uncultured bacterium
TTCTTTGGTCAACAGCTTACTTAGACGAAGCAGAAAAATGTAAACAGGTTCTCCTTTTAAATAGTGGTAAGCTTCTCTACTACGGAGATCCCTCGCTTTTAACGAAAAGGGTAGAAGGTCGAGTCTTTACAATTCCTCGCAAAGATTTCATCCCGTACCAAAAGGGGGTGATAGATGCGGTTAATCAGGGAAAAGATGTTCGGGTTGTTCTCTCTGAGAAAGGTTCTTTGCCGGGAAGCACACCTATTAAGCCCAGGTTTGAAGATGGGTTTATCGATATTTTGGGGGGAAGCGCCCTTCTTCCGTCACCGCTTGCAAAACTTGTAGAACCGGTGAAATCTGAAGAGAAATTTCTTATTACTGCAGAGGGACTAATAAAAAAGTTTGGCTCTTTTGTAGCAGTTGATAACGTCTCTTTCACTGTAGAGAAGGGGAAGATCTTTGGTCTTTTGGGGCCTAATGGTGCGGGTAAATCGACAATCTTTAAAATGCTCTGTGGCCTTCTGCATCCGACGCAAGGAAAAGCTTATGTCAATGGCGTCTCCCTTGAAGAGGCAAGCTCCCTTGCAAAATCCCAAATCG
>CAZBHP010000046.1:5629-10213 GCA_964491795.1 uncultured bacterium
CTCTCTCTATGGAGCTTTGAGTGTCCGGCAAAACCTCGAGTTTTTTGCAGGCATCTATGGACTTGAGGGAACGAAGAAACGGGAAGCGGTCGATGAGATGGTCAAAATCTTTGCCTTGGAGCCATTTTTATCTACTTCTGCAGAAAAATTACCGCTTGGTTTCAAGCAAAGACTTGCCCTTGCTTGTTCTAACATGCACCATCCTAAAATCCTCTTTCTCGATGAGCCAACCTCTGGTGTTGACCCCTTGACTCGACGCGAGTTTTGGAACCATATCAATGGTCTTGTAGAAAAAGGGGTGACGATCATGATCACCACACACTTTATGGAAGAGGCAGAATACTGCGATCAGATTGCACTGATTTATAGAGGAAAAATCATTCGTCAGGCCGACCCGACCACTATAAAAGGGGATAGCCCGACTCTAGAAGATGCTTTTATCACGTTGATAAAGGAGTATGATGGAGAAAAGTAGGGGTGGATTCTTACGCCTCAGAGGTCTGATCCGTAAAGAGAGCCGAGAGATTGTACGCGATCCAAGTAGCATTTTAATTAGTGTTCTTCTACCGCTGCTTCTCCTTTTTCTATATGGCTATGGAGTCTCTTTAGATATTAACCACCTCTCGATTGGCCTTGTGTTAGAGGACACCTCACCCGATGCGATTAGTTTCACCAAAGCGTTGACCGATTCTCCTTATCTAGAGGTTAAAATTGCTCGGGATAGACGAGAGATGGAGAGGAAAATTTTAGAGGGGAGTATCCGCGGATTTGTCGTTGTCCCTTCTTACTTTTCACAGTTTAGATATAGAGAAGATGTGATTGCCCCCCTGCAGGTCATTGCAGATGGGAGTGAGCCTAACACAGCAAATTTTGTCCTCAATTACACAGAAGGGGCATTTCAGAATTGGCTCACCCAAGAGGCAATCAGCAGTGATTTACGAGGGTTTCCTTTAGTGCAGATCTCTCCGCGTTATTGGTATAATGAAGAATTAAAAAGTAGATTCTTTCTCCTTTCCGGGGCTCTTGCGATTATTATGACGCTGATAGGGACCCTTTTGACAGGTCTTGTGGTGGCGCGCGAGTGGGAGCGAGGGACAATGGAGTCTCTCCTTGCAACACCGGTTACTCGGTTAGAGTTAATCCTGGGCAAAGTGATCCCGTATTTTGTGTTAGGGATGCTCTCCATGGTTTTATGTGTGGTGATTTCAGTTTTTGTCTTTTCTCTTCCTCTTAGAGGCTCTCTCTTTTATCTTTTTGGGGTTGCAGCGATCTTTTTATTTGCAGCGCTCAGTATCGGTCTTTTTATCTCAACTTTTGCAAAGAATCAGGTGATCGCCTCACAAATCGCGATCATTGTCGGCTTTATGCCAGCCTATATTTTATCCGGTTTTCTCTTCGAGATTTTGAGTATGCCTCTCCCTATTCGTCTTCTTACCTATTTGATGCCCGCTAGATACTTTGTCCAATCGCTCCAGACCCTGTTCCTGGTAGGAAATGTTCATGAGCTACTCCTACAAAATGTCCTCTATATGCTCTTTTTTGGCCTCTTTTTCTTCTCTCTTACCTACATTAACACGAAGAAGAGGCTTGTTTGATTAAAGCGTTAATCATTAAAGAGCTCCTTGCTGTTTTACGCGACAAAAAGAGCCGAATTTCGATTCTCATTCCGCCTCTTGTGCAGCTGGCTATTTTTGCCTTTGCAGCGACCCTCGATGTGAAAAATGTCCCGATTGGGGTGCTCAATAGAGACAGTGGGAAAGAGGCGTTTGAACTGGTCCAGAGGTTTCGCGGATCTCCCTTTTTTAATCGGATTGTCCACTTAAGGGGAGTGGAGGAGATTGTCCCTTTTATTGAGAATCAAAAAGGGGTGATGGTCGTCTCCATTGATGAGGAGTTTTCGCGAAGACTCAATCGCTCACAACCAGCCATTGTGCAGTTGATTCTAGATGGGCGCAAATCCAACACCGCACAAATTGTGGCAGGCTACACGAGTCAGATTGTGAGGCAATTCAATGTTGATTACAAAATACCGGAGCAAAATGCGGCTCTTATCTCTAGAAACTGGTTTAACCCAAATCTTATCTATGTTTGGTATAATATTCCCTGTCTTGTTGCCGTACTTTCGATGTTAACGTGCCTTGTGGTAACGACACAGTCGGTTGCTCGCGAGCGTGAGCTTGGCACCTTTGATCAACTCCTTGTCTCACCGCTTCTCCCTTGGCAGATAGTATTAGGAAAGATTATCCCAGGTATCATCGTGGGGATGGTGGAGGGGACGATTATGCTCCTCTTCGGCATCTTTCTTTTCCAAGTCCCGTTTACAGGTTCGTTTCTCTATTTTTTTATTAGCCTCTTGATATTTGTCTCTGCTATGAGTGGTGTTGGCCTATTTATCTCCTCGCTTTCAAGAACTCAGCAGCAGGCGATGCTTGGAACCTTTGTATTTATGATGCCCGCGGTGCTCCTCTCAGGTTTTGCAACGCCTATTGAGAATATGCCTAAAATTCTGCAGCCGGTCACCTACCTTATCCCTCTTCGCTATATGTTAGTCATCTCCAAAGGACTATTTCTTAAACAAATTCCCCTTTCTCTGGTATTAGAAAGATTAGGGCCGTTAATCGTCATAGGGATTGTGAATATAGTGGGCGCAACCCTGTTTTTTAAAAGGAGGATGGAGTGAAAACCTTAAGCTTATTGATTTTTTTTCCTCTGGCAGGGTGCATGGTAGGGCCGAATTATTGCAAAGTCGATCCTCAGGTCTCAAATGAGTGGGCAACCTCTGCACCTTCTCAAGAAGAGCCGCCGTATCATTGGTGGGATCTTTTTGACGATCCTCTTTTGACAGAGTATATGCAAAGGGCTGCCACGTGCAATAACACCATCTTAATGGCAGAGGCCAATATCGTAAAAGCGAGGGCCTTTAGGCAAGTGTCGGCGTCAGCACTTTTTCCTCAAGTCGATTTGGATCTCAACGCTACACGCAGTTATTTTAGTAAAAATGGACCGGTGTTTGCTATTGGTAATCCAACTGGTTCTACGATTGGGAGTGTGTCGCCAAATACTGGGTTGCCCTTTGTTTTACAGATTCCACAGGTGCAAAACCTTTATAACGCTCTTTTCGATGCCTCCTGGGAGATCGATCTTTTTGGGAAGACACGAAGGGGAGTGGAAGCATCTCAAGCACAGATTGAAGAGAGTATAGAAACTAAAAATGATCTTTTACTTACGCTATTTGCAGAGCTTGCTAAAAACTATGTAGAGCTAAGAAGTAATCAGACTCTTTTGCATCTCCTTGAAGAGAAGGTCTCTATTCTCAAGAAAAATAGAGAGATCACTCGCAAAAGATATGCCTTTGGATTTACCAATAAGATCCCTTTAGAAAATATTGAAGCGAGTTTGCGAGAGGCAACTTTACGCCTGCCGCCCGTTCGTGCTGAGATTTATCAGGGAATCTATGCGATCTCAGTCTTGATCGGTGCACCGCCTGAGTGTCTCGTTGATGAGTTACTTGAAAGGGGGCATTTACCAAAAGTTCCATCGGCTATTGCCCTTGGTCTTCGCTCAGATCTTCTTCGTCGTAGGCCTGATGTTCGGGTGCAAGAAAGAAGGCTTGCGGCAGCCACTGCAAATATCGGTGTCGCTGTAGCCTCTTTTTTCCCAACTCTTACCCTTGTAGCTGATGGTGGGTTGCAGTCGCTCGCCTTAAGTAACCTTTTTACAGGACGTAGTAAGACAGGAGCTATTGGTGGTGATTTCAACACCCCCGTTTTTCAAGGGGGCAATCTCATTGGAAACCTAAAAATGAGTAAAGCTCAAGAGGCTATAGCTGCCTACAGCTATCAACAGACGATGTTAAATGCGCTCAAAGAAGCTGAAAGCGCTTTGGTTACGTTTACAGAAGATAGAAAGGTGATAGAAGATAGAAAAAGTGTCGTAAAGACCTATCTCGAGCTCAACTATCTCGCTAAAGAGCGCAATCGCAAAGGGCTTGTCAATCTACTCGATGTTTTAGAGGCCCAAGCAAACCTCAATACCCAAGAAGAAGCTTTGCTTGCGAGTGAGACAAGGGTATTAGTAGATGCTATCACTTTATACAAGGCAATTGGCGGCGGATTTTAATTACTCCCTCTAGGTTTCTCCATCGTTTTAACGCGGAGGGCGCGGAGAGGTTTGTCTAACATATTGCGTAGGTTTAACCAAGAAAGAACGCAGAGGAAAAATTAAATCCCTCCTTTCCTCTGCGTTCTTTGCGGTTAATCCCTTGTAAACAGTGATATATCTTCTCTGCGCTCTCTGCGTTAAAAAACCAAAGAAACCGCTTAAGAGAGGTTTGTCTAACATACATACCATGAACGACTGCCAAGCTGCAATCCCATCCCTTTAGGGGTTAAGTTAAGCGGCCAATTTATCAACCAATCCTTAAAGAGTAAGAAGAATTCTTCCTTCTTCAGAAGGAGGCTCGACTTTGGACATTTCCAAAGAAATTAGGTTGTCTCTTTCTATACAACCACACCGTCAAAAGTTATCCTTCTTTTTATGCAAAGGGGCTGCTCATGCATAGCCCCTCTGCACACCCCTTAAGCC
>CAZBHP010000047.1:0-10160 GCA_964491795.1 uncultured bacterium
CAACGGTAAGTTGTGGGTAATTGCCAGCCCTAAAGGGATGGGATTGCAGCTTGGCAGTCGTTCAAGAGAAAACGAATTCTTCTCTTTGAGACAGAAAGTGATTCTTACCCTAGAATTTTCTTTTAAAAGGATCGCCTTTGACCATGGATGCTTGTTTAAACCGCATTTCCATCATCTCTAAGGCATTACTGTGTTTTTTCTTTAGATTCTCAGGAAATCGATCGATAAATAAAACACCGTCTAAATGATCCATTTCATGCTGAACACATCTTGCACGCCACCTTTTTAGCCCCTTTTCTGAAAAAGGTTTCCCCGTGATGTCGAGAGCTTCCACATCAATTTCAAGGGGGCGCTCTAACTTTTCGTAAAAGTTAGGGATGGAGAGACACCCTTCGGACAGTTTAATTTTTTCCTTAGAACTTCTTGTAATCACCGGGTTAATGAAAATTTTTGGCTCTTCATCGTAAGGATTGTCATCTTCATCTACTTTATCAGATAGACAAACAACAAACATACGGACGGCATAGCCTATCTGCGGCGCTGCAAGGCCTGATCCATTGTGAGCAATAACTGTATCAACAAGCTCGCCTGCAATCCGAAGAACTTCGGCATCTATTATCTCTACAGCTTTACATTTAGCGCGTAAAACAGAATCTCCCAAATACTTAAGAGTTTTAATCATAGATAGACTCAAGCTCTGTATTTAAGATTGGAAGCTCTGGCCCTGCTGTATGCATTTTACCAGCCCAGTAAGAGAGAACTAAGCAAGAGATAAAAAAGATGGTAGCTAAGATGGCGGTAAATTTTTTGAGCACTTCAGGGGTAGAGGTTCCAAAAACGGAATTGCTAGAGTCCCCTCCAAAGGAGGCTCCGAATCCCATGCTTTTGCTCTCTTGGATCAAAATCACAAAAGAGAGGATTAGGCAAAGAAGAAAAAAGAAAAAAATAGTCACATATAACAGCGTAAGCGCCATCTATACCTCAAGTCGTTGTATCATTTGGTTCATTTTTTGAGAGTCTAAAGAGGCACCGCCCACTAAAGCTCCCGCTACGTATTGTTGGCGCACAAAGTCGCCGATATTTTCTGGAGAGACAGAGCCACCGTAAAGAATAGGGAGTGTGATAGCGAATTTCTCTAGTAATAGATCTTGAATCTCTCTATGGATCTTATTTACTTCTGTGGGGGTTGCCGCCTCTCCTGTTCCAATCGCCCATACAGGCTCGTACGCAATGGTAACCTTTTCTAAATGCTCAGGCGATAGATCTTCTAGAGCCGAGGATAACTGCCGTTCAAGCACTTCATAAGTCTGCCCTTTTTCATCTTCTTTCTCACCCACACAAAGGATAATCGGGAAGCCTTCTACCACAGCTCTTTCCACTTTAGCGCGAATCCGCTCGTCATCTTCTCCAAAAAGAATCCGCCTCTCCGAGTGTCCTAAAATAACAAATTGGGCCCCCACATCTTTGAGCATTACTAAAGAAATTTCTCCAGTGTAAGCTCCCGATGAATATTCATTCATATTTTGAGCGCCTATCTCAATATTTCTCCCAGTCACAGCATCTCTTAAATCGCTAATCAAAGTGTAAGGCGCTGCAATTTTTAAAGAGAGAGATCGCGGCTCTTGAAGAGCTGCCAGAAAGGTAAGGGCTTCCATTCTGGTTTTATGCATCTTCCAGTTCGCTACAAGAGTTTTTTTCATCCTCGCTATTATACGGAAGAGATTCCTCCGTTTTCAATTGAAAAATGTAGAGTATATAGTTATTCTAGTACCGACTATGGCATCTCACCCTTTATACACCGTTAGCGAGATCACTTTCGCTATAAAGAAAAATCTTGAAACCTCTTTTGTCAATGTTAGGATTAAAGGAGAAGTGACCAATCTGCGCCGCCAATCTTCCGGCCATATCTATTTTAGTTTAAAAGATGAAAACTCCCAAATTTCTGCAGTCCTTTTCCAAGGCAGCGCCAGCCGCCTGGAGCGTCTCCCTAAAGAGGGAGACCAAATCGTTGTAGAGGGATCTTTAAGTCTCTACGCCCCTCGCGGAACCTACCAAATTGTCGTCCAATCTGTTACCTATGACGGATTAGGAGCTCTCCTTCTTAGATTTCAAGAGCTGAAAAACGAATTAAAAAATTTAGGTTGGTTTGCCACTGAGAGGAAAAAGCCTCTACCCAAGTTCCCAAAAACGATCGCCGTTATTACAAGCCCTACAGGCGCTGTAATTCGCGATATTATCCATGTCCTCTCTCGCCGTATGAAAGGATTTCACCTCCTCGTTTACCCAGTAAAAGTGCAAGGAGAGGGGGCTAAAGAGGAAATTGCGAAGGCCGTTTCTGAATGTAACCGAATACCAAACCTTGCCGATGTCCTCATTGTTGCACGTGGTGGCGGCTCTTTGGAAGATCTCTGGGCCTTCAATGAAAGAATCGTAGCTGAGGCGATCTTTAATTCTAAAATTCCCGTTATCTCGGCTGTGGGTCATGAGACCGACTTTTCCCTGTCCGACTTTGTCGCAGATGTAAGGGCACCGACACCATCCGCTGCTGCAGAAATCGTCTCCCAGGAAGAGTCTCACCTTCTCAAAAATTTAGCCCACTGGCACAAAACTCTATCTACCTACCTCTCTCAAATTCTGAAGCACAAAAAAGCTAAAATTGAAAGATTTCTGCACCATCCTAAACTTAAAGATCCTCACACTATTCTCGCCCCCTACCGCCAAGCTATTGATGATGCTGAAGAGCGCCTCCAACTTCTTTTGCCCACCAAAGAGATAGAGAAAAAACGGACCCTCCTTCTCCGTCTGAAAGAACACCTTTTTTCCCTACATCCTGATCGCCTACTAAAAAAAGGGTACTGCCTATGCTTTCTAGAAAATAAAGGGTCGGTTATCCTATCCTCTAAAGAAGTATCTGTGGGTGCGCCGATCTCTGTAAGATTTCACGATGGGTCAATTGAGGCCCTAACAACCCAGGTAAAACCAAAAGTTACACAAGGATCTCATGAAAAAGCCGAATACCTTTGAAGATGCTTATGGCCGCTTAGAAGAGATTTTAGAGAAGATGAACCGAGGAACCGTCTCATTAGAAGACTCTCTATCCCTCTATGAAGAGGCCGACACTCTTCTCCAATACTGCACAAAAACTTTGGATCAGGCAGACAAAAAGATTCAACTTCTGATCAAAAACCGCGAAGGGGGCCTTGTCACAGACGCCTCTGGAACTCCAAAAACTGAACCTTTTAATCCTGAAGAATAAAATGGTCCTTGAGCGCGTTGATTTTCCCAAAGACTTGAAAACTTTAACTCTTCCTGAGTTAAAAGTTCTTGCTCAAGAAATCCGCTCCCTTATCATTCAAACTATGTCCAAAAACGGGGGCCACCTCGCCTCAAACCTGGGCTCTGTAGAGATCGCCATCGCTTTACACTATGTGTTTGACACCCCCCTCGACAAAGTTATTTTTGATACAAGTCACCAAATTTATGCCCATAAAATTTTGACCGGTCGTAAAAAACAATTCCATACCATTCGCTCCTACAAAGGCCTCTCTGGATTTGCCGTCCCCACCGAATCTCCTTACGACCATTTCTATGCAGGCCATGCAGGCACGGGGCTCTCTCTTGCTTTAGGCGTTGCTAAAAGCCGCGATTTACAGAGCAATGAAGAACATGTGCTCACCCTCTTAAGCGATGCACCGCTTGCTTGCGGCCTTACCTTTGAAGCATTAAATAATATATCTCAGCCTTTAAGACGCTTCATCGTGGTCCTCAACGACAATGCCATGGCAATCTCTAACGGGGTCGGTAATGTCCACAATCAAATCCTGGGCAGATTTACACTACCGCGCCAAACAAAAAAAGAGGCCAAATCGTTTTTTCAACAGTTTGGTATTCGCTATCAGGAGCCTGTCGATGGTCACGATTTAGAAGCTCTCATCGAAGTTCTAGAAGAGGCAAAAAACCAAGAAGTTCCCATTCTCATTCATGCCCTCACTGTGAAAGGGCACGGCATGACACGAGCTGTAGAAGATCCAATTACTTATCATGGCGTCACCCCCTTTAATCCCGAAACTGGGCAACTTAACCCTTCTTCCTCAAAAGTGACTTTCCCTAAAGTGTTTGGGAAAGAGCTTTTAAGAATGGCTGACAAAGATTCAAGTATTGTTGCAATTACACCCGCTATGCCTCGAGGATCATGCCTTGATGCCTTTTTCGAAAAATATCCAGAACGCTCTTTCGATGTGGGAATTGCTGAAGGACATGCGGTAACTTTTGCTGCAGGCCTGGCCTATGGAGGACAAAAAGTTGTCGCCTCTATCTACGCCACCTTCTTTCAAAGAGCACTCGATAACCTCTTTCAAGATGTCTGCTTACAGAATCTCCCTGTCGTCTTTACGCTAGATCGCGCGGGCCTCTCTCCAAGCGATGGCACCACGCACCACGGCATCTTTGACATCTCCTTTTTAAATGCTATGCCTGGGATGGTTGTCTCTCAACCGCGTAATGGTGACCTTCTAAAAGATCTGTTAACCTCGGCTTTTTCGTGGCACGCCCCCGTTGCTATCCGCTATCCAAATCTAGCTTGCGAAGAGACTGACCGCGATCCTATCTACCGCCCACTTGGAGTGGGAGAAATTCTCGCACTCGGCCAAGATATTGTCTTAATCGCTTTAGGCCATATGTGCCGTGTAGCCCTGGAAGTGCGCAAACTGCTCCAATTACAAGGAATCGAAGCAACAGTTGTCGATCCAATCTTTGTAAAGCCTTTAGACAAAACCCTTTTAAATGACCTTCTCACAACTCACTCCTATTTTGTGACCATTGAAGAGCATGCAGTAAATGCCGGACTTGGCCTCCTCATCAACTCTTTTATCGCTCAAAGCGGCGTAAAAGATATAGAAGTGCAAAATTTTGGTCTCCCCGATCATTTCATAGAACATGGCGACTATGCAAACCTTATGAACGAAGTGGGGCTCACCCCTGAAAAAATTAGCTCGCAAATCCTGACCCACTTTGCTATGAGAAGGATTAACTATGAAGATAGCGCTCTATCCTAGTCTTGCTAAAGAAGATGCAAAATTTCACGTAAAGCCTATCTCTGAATTTCTCACTCAAAAAGGGGTAAAGCTCTATCTAGACAATAGTTGCAAAGGACTTCTCCCCCTCCCCCTGGTCCAAGAAGCAGACTCTATCGACATCTTTATCGCCTTAGGCGGAGATGGGACCCTTCTTTCCTGTAAGCAAAAATACGGCCACTTTAAAGACGCCCTTTTCACCGCAGTAAACCTGGGCTCTTTGGGATTTATGGCAGATATTCGGATTGAAGATGCTGAGCTCTACTTCCAAGATCTTTTAAGTGGGAACTTTGCTGTGGAAGAAAGAGCCATGCTTAAAGCTATTTCTCCCACTAATGAAACCTACCACGCAGTGAACGATATCGTTTTCCACCGAGGCTTGATTCCTAACATGATCACCTTAAAAGTCGAGATTAATGGTCTTGCTTTCAACAGTTTCCAAGCCGATGGTCTTATCATCGCCACACCGACTGGTTCTACCGCCTATTCTCTTGCTGCCGGCGGCCCCATCCTCGACTCCAAACTCCAAGCCCTTCTCATCACCCCTATCTGCGTCCACGGGCTAACCAATCGCCCTTTTGTCATCAGCCCAAATGATACCATCGAAGTCACTTATCTCAGTCAGCACGGTCCTATCCAAGTCACCGTCGATGGTTTACAGCATTTCTCCCTGAATCAACACGAAAAAGTCGTCTTAAAGAGAAGCTCTCGCACCTTTAAGCTTATTTCCTACAAGCGCCACACTCTCTACGAAACCCTACGTAGCAAGCTCCACTGGTCTGGCTCATCGATTAAGAAATAAAGAGATTACCCCTCACATTTCCGGCATCTTTGACAACCCCGTGAACCTTTTTTAGGTTTTTTCTCTTTTTTCGGAGGCGAACCCGTGAAAGAAGATGGAAGAGGTGGCACAAGAGCTAGACACGGATAAGGACCTTTCCAAGGCATAGGGAAGTTAGTCAGACGATTTCCAATCATCTCTAAAGAAGAGATAAACTGATCTGAAGTATTAGGCGATATGTAAGTAAGAAGGTTTGTATCGGGGGAGACAAGTGCTCTTGCCCCCTGAGGTATCTCAAAAAATTGTATAACTTTATTATCTTGAATCATAAAAAGCTTTTTTCCTACGGCAACATAAGCTTCAACCAAAAAAGAAGAAGGGGCTAGCGCGGTGATATCTTCTGAAAATGATGCCTTGTAAACTATAAAAGATGGGTTAGGGAAAACTGGTGGAGGAGTAATATGGTTAAGATAAATACAAGAGAGACAAGTCCCTCCAGCTACATACGATAGAGAAGAAATCGTAGAGGAGATCATAGAAGATGTGCATCCGTTATTAAGTGTTATATTCTCTACAGAAAGGACATCACCCGAAATAGGAAGTTGTATCCTCATAAAAATAGGATAATCTTTAGCAGTCACGCCTAAAACATGATCGCGGTATAAAAAACTTACAGAGCTCCCCAGAAATTCCGGAAGCGTTAGAGCAGGTCCAAGTTGGGCTGTGGATGGCGAAGTTAAATCAATAGGAAAAAGGTCTCTCCCCCCACTACCTAAAGCATAGCCCAAAGAGCCATCTTGATTTACAGTAAATGAGTTGGGGCTTGCCCCAAGAGACAGGTTACGGGCTTTAGTGGCTTTTGTCGGCCCTTTCGGAAGGTTGAGACTGATAATCGATAAGTTACCTTCTGAAACAACATAGGCGAAAGTGTCTTTCCCTTTGACCGAAATAGTGATAGAAATCGGATTATTCGGAAGAATTACATCAGAACCTAACTGAACCGGTTTAGTCGGATCAGAAATATCCATCAAAGAAACTCTTCTATCTGAGCGACCTACAAGCATCATTATCATAATAAACACCAAAATTAATTAGTTTATCTATTATGATAACAATCTTGTGATTTAACGCTTTTAGGCAGACCTAAAAAACTCCTAAGCGTCTTCTCTTTGGTAAGAGACCATGAGAATATTGGTCGGATCCAAAAATCGATCTTCATCAATACGCTCTGCTGTAGGCCCATCTATTTGGTAAAAAATATCAGTGCCATCTAGAGCTCTAAGTCTGATACGGACGTAATAGTGTTGTTCCGTTGGGTGAAAATGAACAACTGCTGTAGCGATATATTGAGCGCGAGAATCTGTAGGTAGAGTATCTGTTTGAAAAGGCGGTGGCGTTCTTCCTGCAACGTAAGGGCAGTATACGTTTACAGTCTGAGGGATTGCACCTTCTTCAGATGCAGATATGCTATACTTTGTATATACTGTCCCCAATGGAGCTTCTTGAAATCCTCTAAGGATATTCCCATCCGGTGAAGCTACTTCCACTAAAAAATTGGATGCATCAAGTGTAGGACTCCCTTCCTCTATTTCTGTAAGCTGGCCATTGAGATCATATCTGATCATTTCCTGGTGAATGACATTAATGAAATGTCGTCTAAAACCATCATAGCGACTTAACACACCGGACAATCTTGTCAAAAACTCGTTTATACACCCCTCATTTTCATTCATAAATTCGGAATTAATCCCTCGAATACTCACAATATCTGCCTGATTAATCTCTCTTCCCTCTGTATACGCAGCAAGAACTCTCTGTAAGGCTTGTAAGGGAGGAGAAAAGTCATCTCCTCTATAGTTGATTAAATCAGCTACCAATCCTGGGTAAGCCGCCATCAAAATTTGGACGGAAGAAGCGATAAAGCACACATGTCCCTCACTTGAAATTCCAATAGGGCGGTAGCGTGTTGTGAGAACCTCTGCTGCTGGAGGTGGACTTGCAGGAAGTGGTGGTAAGTCTACAACACCTGGAAGAAGGGGCGGATCTGGAGTTGCAGGAAGCTCTAGCGACCAAGGAGATATTCTAGGAGAAACAGGTCTAGATAAATCTCGCGCCGGCACTGGGCTAGGCGAAGATTCTACACCATTCGTATCTACAAGACTTATAGTTTCTGAGACAGCTGCTCCAGCATCTCCTCTTCCAAAAGGAATAGGCATGAAAGATGGTGATGTTGGTCGGGTCTGTGATGGCAATTCAGTTAGTAAAGGATCAAATTCAAACTCTTGTCCATCAAACGCTACGACAGCACCAGTGCTAGACACTAAACTTCCGGCTGAAGAAGGCGGTGATGGAGATCGTGAAACAAACCATGATATTGTTGGTGAGTTTGGTGCTCTCTGAAACACATCTCCTGAAACCGTATCTACCCTAGCCGCATCTGCCTCATTTCTGTTAGATGAGGTATTATCTGGTGAAGAGGTCTGCGATCTATTAACCGCCGGTGGAGGAGTTGGATGCAATTCTCCAGACCCTGAGTGAGCAGAAACCGGGGGCGGTGGTGAATGTGGTGCATCTACTTCAACAGGTGTGGCAACTTCTCTTGGAGGACTTGGTGGAGCTAGTGGCGACGGTGCTCTAACCATCGGAGGATCTATAATAGAGGCTGGTGGCAAGGGCGGCCCACCCATTGGGGGTGCTGGGGGAGATGGAGGTCTAGAACCGGGGACTGTGGCTTGCGTTGCAGATCCAACGATAACTGTCCGCGGGTGAGTACTGCCTTCGCTTTCTACGGTGGAAGGACGGGATGGCGGGGGTGGTGGAAGATTATTTAAGGGTTGATATAGATCTGAAGGATCTCTTCTGCATATCCGCAAAATAGGCTTCACTATAAGGAAAACGACAGGGCCTACAAAAACTACGAGTAAAATTTTCTTTACTACTACAGCAATTCGAAGCAAAAGACTGTCTGGTAGAGGAGCCTCTCTGTGCCGAGTGTAGAAGTTATCAATAGAACCTAAAAAGCCAATAGCCATAAAACCCTAATAATACAAATTTTAACGCCATTAATTATATAAAAAATATAATTAAAATCAACTCATAAATAGCCCCCATATCGTTTATCCCCACCACCTGTTTTGTTTTGAACGACTGCCAAGCTGCAATCCCATCCCTTTAGGGCTTAAGTTAAGCGGCCAATTCATCTAATAATCCTTACGGAGTCAGAAGAATTCCTCCTTCTTTAGAAGGAGGTTCTTTTAATTTTTTTTTGCATTCTAATTTACAATAAAATCAGATACAATTTTCATTATAATTTTTAAATAAAAAAAGGATTTATTATGAATATAACAAGCGCTATAGGATATGTTTCTTCAAGAATTTGTCAATCAGTTTCGACGTTAACAAAAGGCTTACAAGAAATGAGTACACCCTCCAAGGTTGCTCTTGTTTCTGCAGTGGTCATTGCAGGGATAGCCATCGCTATGGCAAAGACCTCGGGCGGTGCTATTGAGCGCTTTGCCGCTTCTAGCACAACCGCTCCTTATTCATTGGCTGTGCGACACGGTAACACTCTCTATGTATCAGGGCAATTCGGTATTACAGACCCAAATACCTATGCATTGGCCCCCGGTGGCATCGCAGGAGAAACCGAGCAACTGATGCAAAATATGGCTGCGATCCTTACAAAATGCGGATCATCTCTTAGCCAAGTAGTAAAGTTTGACGTGTTTCTATCCGATATGAAAGATTGGCCAGCGTTTAATGCAGTCTATTTAAAACATTTTGCACCAGGAACATTGCCTGCAAGAATTGTGACAAACTCTCAACTATCCTTCAATGCAACTGTTGAAGCCTCATGCATTGCGCACGTGCCCTCATCACGCTGGTGGTGGTAGCAAGCAAGTGTAAATAGCTTATATACTCCTCTACTTCTAGAGGAGTATTTTTTCTAATGATGCTTGTATCCTTTCAATATATCGCTTGCCTAAAATAACAAAGAAGTTCTGTAATGCCTTTATACAATAGCCAAACAGACATCGCAAAAACAAAATATCTGTGCTCTTTATTATAGAAAAGCCTTACAAAGCTATATAAAGAAACCAAACAAATGGTTATCCCAATCATCAACTGATTGCCTGAACACAAAATCAGCATCGCTAAAATCCCAAGCGCAATAAAAGACCGAATTTTACCGCCCTGTTTCCACCAAATTTGAAATCTTTCTCTCTTTGAAATCGTTTTATTTATTTCCAAAACTCCCACCATCTTTTTGTATAGTCTTTTAAGTTATAAATTACATGTTTTTCGAA
>CAZBHP010000048.1:0-10159 GCA_964491795.1 uncultured bacterium
CTAGAGATTGCCCATGCAACTAGAGGGGGAAAACCGTATGAGTTTTCCTACCAAGACATCCCCATGAAGATCTTTTTTGATCCTCAAACCAATGCATACCAGCTATTAGCCCAGGTTTTTTTCCCTTTAAAAGAAGCCTTTCCTGTAGGAAGTAAAATTTTTCTTTTCGACCGCTCCTCCTACCTTTCTGTATCTGAATCCAAAGTTTCTTTTACCAGGACTCTCCCCCATCTTAATCAATATCTTTTTTTCAAAAAAACTTTCTCTCTTTTTCTAGAAGAATTAAAAGAGCTTCTTTGAGTTTACAAGTAGCAGAAAAAGTGCAACGAGCGCTGAGAATGTCGCCACCATAAAGGGGATTTTGTTGTGCGCTTGTAAGAAAAAACCGCCGAGGAAGGGGGCAAGCGCCATAGAAAGAGACTGAATCGACTGACTGACTCCAAGCACTTTTCCTTGCATCTCCGGATGGGTGCTATTGGAAATAGCTCCTGTAAATAAAGGCCACATCCCCCCCACACAAAAGACCGCAATCCCTGCCGCTATAACGAATAGAGAGATTTTTTTTGGAAAAGGGAGAAGAAACGTTGCAAGTGCAAAGAGGCAAAGGGAAAAAAGGATTAGAGCTCTTCTCGAAATGTGCGTATGACGAAGGGATGTGATGAAAAGAGTCCCAACAATCCAGATAATCCCCATCAAAGCGCTTAAATTCCCAATAGTGTTACTAGAAGCGCGGAATTTCTCCACTAAGAGAGCTGGTAAAAACTGATAGAGTAGGTTCCAAGCCAAAAGAAAGAAAAAATAAATCACATATAGATCGTGAGTGTGCGGCCCAAAGGCTTTTTTTACGTTGTGTACAGAGGAGATCAGATCTAAGTGTTTTCTTGTTTTTCTCTCCGGCTCTTCTCGAAATAGAAAAAAGAGGACAATGAGGTTTAGAAGCGCTAGAGCTGCGCCTACCCACATTGGAAATGCAAACGAGAAGTATTTATAAATGGTCGGGTCAGAAAGCTTGCCCCCCAAAAAAGGTCCTAGCACAAACATAGCCCCAGCAAGAGCGTAGCCGACACTGAAATAGCGCAATTTCGTTTTTTCATCAGAGCTTAAATCCACAAGGGTTGCAAGACAAAGAGACATATTCCCAGCTGCAAGTCCTGTTAAAAAGCGCCCTACAAAAAGAAGGGTCAAGTGGTTGTATTGAATCCCAAACGCACTAATTGCATAACCGAGCGCTTCTATTAGAACGGTAAAGATAAAGACGTTTCGCCGTCCTCGCCTGTCTGCATACTCTCCCAGGATGGGGGCAAAGAAAAACTGGGCTAAGGGAAAGGCCCCTAAAAAAAACCCAAATAAGACCGAGCGGAGAACCTCAGGGATCTCTTTTTGAATCACAGAGTGTGTGTGACTCAAAAAAAGGGGCGCTAAAATGGGAAAGATAATTGTGGCACTTAGAGAAGAGACCGCAAAGGTGCTAAAAACTGAGAGCAGTCTACGCCGTTTGCTTATACAATACTCCAATCAATCTCTTGCTTACCAAGGGTTTTTAAAAAAGCATTTGCTTTAGAAAAGTGACGACACCCTAAAAAGCCTCTGATAGAAAGGGGTGAAGGGTGGCTTGCCTTCAAAACAAGATGATTGTGTGTTTTTTTGCTCAATATGCGCTCACATTTCTCAGCTGCCGATCTTCCCCATAATAAAAACACCATAGGATCTTCTCGTTCTGAGAGCTTTTCCACTACAACGTCTGTAAACCTCTCCCATCCACTTCCCTTGTGAGAGTTTGGCTCCCCTTCTCGTACAGTCAAGGTTGCATTCAACAAAAGAACCCCCTGGTTTGCCCAGTGTAAGAGTGATCCCGTTTTTGGTTTCTCTATCTTTTCATCACTCATAAGTTCCTTCACAATATTTTTCAAGGAGGGCGGTAAAGGGACCCCGGGCTGAACGCTAAAGGCAAGTCCGTGAGCCTGATTTGGCCCGTGATACGGGTCTTGCCCGATGATCACAACTTTTACCTTTTCATACGGTGTGTGCAAAAAGGCTTGAAAAACAAGTGGTAGGGGCGGATAGATTTTCTTTCCCGCGGCCACCTCTGATTGAATAAACTCTTTGAGTTCGGCAATATACGGTTTATCAAGCTCTTCTTTTAACAGGGTACGCCACCCTTTTTCCAAAACTAGTGTCATCGAGAACTCTGTGATTGACTTTAACTGCATAGGGATTTTACCATTTTGGTTGTTTTTATACAGTCTATACTGTCAGGGTGTGGCGCAGCCTGGTTTAGCGTGCAAGTCTGGGGGGCTTGAGGTCGGAGGTTCAAATCCTCTCACCCTGATTTTTCTTTCTTCTTCTTTCTTTTTTAAAAACCACAGAGAACAGTTCTATAAGAATGTGAGCCTTTCTTTTACCTCCGGCTATTCTTTAAGTTTTAACGCAGAGAACGCAGAGAGGTTCGCATAACCGCCTGCAGTAGATTAACCAAGAGAGGACGCGGAGAAATAAAAAATTCTCTTTTTCTCTGCGTTCCTCTGCGGTTAATCTAGAAAAACCCTGTTAATAGCGCATCTCTCGTGCCCTCTCGCGTTATCCATAAGAGAAAACTTGTGGTAAGTGTAATTCTTTCATTTCTCAAAATCCCCCTCCGCGGTTTAAAAGTTGTCAGAAAGGTTGTTGAAGACTTTTGGGTTTTGTCGATTTTGTGCAAAAGTGCCGTTTTATGCACAGTCTACTGACAGTTTATCACCAACAAAAAACGCCGCTTTTTCTTTTGGGTTTTGAACAGAGAAATTTTTTTCGACAATTCCACAGTTCCTGAAGAAGAAGAAAACAAAAAAGAGTATATTCTTAAAAAGAACCCTGTGGAGTTTGTTCAAAAAAATGCACATGACCCAATTTTCATCATCTCTCTTCTTTGAAAAGAGCCTTTTTATGAAGGAGATTCTTTTTAGTGACACCTTACATGTCTGGGAGGCTTTTAGCCGAAAAAAGGCCTTTTTAAAGGCCATTTCTGCGAAGATTAAAAGCGATGTCTCACAAGCCTCTATAAAAAGTGGAGAACTTGTTTATATTGGAGATAACTGCGAGATAGGACCCTACGCAGTCATTGAGGGACCTGTATGGATTGGTTCTGGTTGTATCATCAGACCCCACGCTTATATTAGAGCTGGATCTATTATAGGTGATGGTGCTGTAATCGGACATTCCACGGAAATCGTCAGGAGCATTATCTTTCCAAGAGCCAAGCTTCCCCACTTTAACTATGTGGGTGATTCTATCATTGGGGAAGAGGTAAACCTGGGCGCTGGGGTAAAATGTGCAAACATGCGCTTAGATGAAAAAGAGATAAACATCTCCTATGAAGGGAAAAAGTATGAAACGGGCCTAAAAAAGCTCGGTGCTATCATTGGAAATCGATCTAGCCTTGGATGTAATGCTGTTTTAAATCCGGGAACTATTCTATTTCCAGAGTCGATGATTCTTCCCGGCAAAGAAATAAAAGGTGTGGTGTCTAAGAATGAAAAAATTGTCTCACTTTAAGCAAGAGATTGAAAAAGAGCTTAAGGGCGCCTTTGTGGGCAACTCTTCTCTTATGAAGGCGATCTCTTCGGCTCTTTTGTCAGAAGGGAAAAGGATTCGCCCTCTTTTAGTGCACCTGATTGCTGATGGGATTGGGTTTTCTCAGCCAGTTATGCCGTCTGCCCTTGCTTCGGAATACTTTCACACAGCATCTCTGATTGCAGATGATCTTCCCTGTATGGACAATGACGATTTTCGCAGAGAAAAGCCATCGCTGCATCGCATATATGGAGAACGTGTGGCCCTTCTTGCAAGCTATGCTCTTATTTCAGAGGCGTTTTGTCAAATCGAAAGAAATGGGGCGCTTATGCGTACGGGGCCGTTTAAAGATCGAGCTTTTGAAGTGACAACTCTAGCCCTTGAGTGCGCAGGCACATCTTCCGGCATAAGAGGTGCGGTTCTTGGTCAGTTTTATGATCTTGAACGTGAAAGCACCACTCTTCATGAGCTTGAAGAGGTGATTTACCTAAAAACAATTTCCCTTTTTGAGGGGACATTTCTTCTGGGATGGCTTTTTGGTGGTGGTGAACTTGATCAACTCGAAGAGGTGAAAAAACTTGCATCTCACTTTGGAATGGCTTTTCAGATCCGTGATGATCTTTTAGATGTGGATCAAGATGAAGCCAAAAGCGTCATGACAAACTACGCCCTTTCTTTAGGAAAAGAAAAAGCAGAGACGAGGCTTTTTCAGGAATTAGAAGGTTTTGAAAAGCTTCTTAAAGAGTTAAATCTTTTAACTCCTGCTTTTCAAGAGGTGGGAGAACTTCTCGGGTGTGCTCTTAGATGAAACAAAAGGGGGTTCTTGGCCCCCTTTATAAATACCGCAAACACTTAGTTTGTAGAAGATTCTACTGCAACTTTTGGAGCGGCTTCTTTGTTTTCGTTAAACTTTTTGAGAATGACATCTTCAAGTTCTTCTAAAAGGACTGGATTTTGCTTAAGCTCGGATCGTGCATTTTCTCTGCCCTGGAAGCGATGCGCTTTGTAGCTAAGCCAGTTACCTTTTTTCTCTAAGATGTTGAGGTCGATTGCAAGGTCAATAATAGATCCGGCTCTAGAGATCCCTTCAGCAAAAAGAATATCAAATTCAGCCACTCTAAAAGGAGGTGCCATTTTGTTTTTCACCACTTTTACACGAACGCGGTTACCAGAGTCATCTTGATCGGCCACTTTAATGCCACCAATCCGGCGGATATCAAGACGTAAAGAGGCATAAAACTTTAACGCTCTTCCTCCTGTGGTCGTTTCTGGGTTGCCAAACATAATCCCGACTTTTTCACGGATCTGGTTGATGAAGATGGCGCAAGTGTTACTTTTAGAAAGGGTTGATGTGAGTTTTCTAAGGGCTTGAGACATTAGTCTTGCTTGTAAGCCCACGTGGGTGTCTCCAATTTCCCCTTCTAATTCATTTTTAGGGACAAGTGCAGCCACAGAGTCAATGACGATGACATCTATAGCGTTAGAGCGGGCAAGAACTTCTGCAATATTAAGGGCTTCTTCACCGCTATCTGGTTGAGAGATAAGTAGATCGTCAATATTAACACCGATTTTTGCTGCATAAGTCGGGTCTAGGGCGTGTTCCGCATCTATATAAGCTGCAACTCCACCTTTCTTTTGGCAATTTGCCACAACGTGAAGGGCAAGAGTTGATTTTCCAGAAGATTCTGGCCCAAAAACCTCTACAACACGGCCACGCGGCATTCCGCCAATTCCAATAGCATGATCTAAAGTGATTGATCCTGTAGGAATTACTTGTATTGATCTTGAAGATGAGTGTTTTCCGAGGGACATAATAGCCCCTTCTCCAAACTGCTTCTCAATATGAGACAGTGCAAGTTCGAGAGCTTTCTTTTTTCCTAATTCTTGAGATGCAGACATAGATCCTCCATATGTAATAGGTTCCAGCATATCGAAAAAGGGCTCCAAAAGGAAAGCCCTATTTCTATCAAGCTAACTAGAAACACCTTGTGTTCTTCGGTATAAACCCTACCATTTTATTTTCGGGAGACTATAACTGATGGTATGAGATATTTGGTGGCAGACATTGGGGCAACAAAAACGGTTCTAGCTCTTTATCGTCAAGAGGGAGAAGGTCTTGTCCTAGAAAGGGAGGAGCGGTTTTTAAACGCACTCTTTCAGGGGATTTATGAGGTGTGTGAGGCTTTTTTAAAGAAAGATGACAAAATTGAGGCCGCATGTCTTGCCCTTGCAGCTCCTATTCGAGGTCGGGTTATAAAACTTACAAACCTTTCCTGGGTCATTGATGCCGACCTTTTTAAAGAGCGCCTTTCCATACCCAATGTTTTCCTGATTAACGATTTAAAGGCTAGCGCCTTTGGCCTTTTAACGATCGGTCCAAATGCATACTACACCTTACAACAAGGGAAGGTGTTCCCTTTTGAAAATAAAGCTCTTATCTCTCCAGGAACCGGCCTTGGGGAGGCCCTTCTTTTTTTTGATGGAAAAGGGTATGTGCCAAGTGCAACAGAAGGGGGGCATACTGATTTTGCAGCTCGAAACGAAAAAGAGTTTGCCTTGTTTAAGTTTTTACAAGCTAAGTTTTCTCATGTTTCGGTAGAGAGGGTTGTTTCTGGTTTGGGGTTTGTAAATCTCTATAAGTTTTTGGTTGAAGGGGAGGGGCGGGCAGAGACTTTACAAGTAAAAGAGGAGATGTTTAAGCGAGATCCCGCTCAAGTGATTACGCAGTTTGGGTTAGAGGGTGGTTGTGAAGTTTGTGTAGAAGTCGTTTCTTGGTTCTCTTCTTTATTGGGAGCCGAAGCTGGAAATTTAGCGTTAAAAACAATGGCGCTTGGTGGTGTTTTTTTGGGTGGAGGGATTCCCCGAAAAATTTTAGAAGCGCTTAAAAAAAGGGAGTTTTTAGAAGCGTTTTTAGCAAAAGGGCGCTTCTCTAATTTATTAAAAGATATTCCGGTTGCAGTTGTTTTAGAAGAAAAAACAACAACACTTGGTGCTGTTTTGTATGCGCAAAAATGTCTCTCAACAAAAGCATCTTAACAAAAAATAAAAACAAAAAAAACGCAAACATCGCATTTTCAATGCGAACGATTTTTCTCTTTTTTTTTCTGCCCTAAAAATAATAGCTTTGCAAAAAAACATTTGCTTATTTATAGGAAAGTTTAGAAAATGATTTATTACTATAACCCATGCGAGGTAAAAAATGGTTACAAGAAAAAGTAAGGCGGCAACGCTTCTCTTAGCAAGTGCTATGCTAAGTGGTTTGCACGCAGATCAACCGGTCAGAAAAAAGTCAGACGACTGCAATATGGCGGGTTGTAACGTGGTGCCAAAGGGATGTCCTGTTTTATGCACAAGTTATCTAGACATCAATTGCAATAACCTTATGTTTGATGTTGGTATTCTTTTAGAACAATTCAAATTGACAGGAACACAGTTTGCGTTCACATCTGTTGGTAACGCTCCCTTTAACTCAGCATTGCCAAGAAATGCATTCCCTTTAAAAGCACATTTCAAACTCCAGTGGGGTGTGACTGTTGCTGCTGGTTACTATTTTTCTCATGACGACTTTTTGCTAAAAGCTAGATTCGATTGGCTCCGCTCTTCAGGATCTAAGAGCGCAGAAGCAGAGTATGGCCAATACATTGTTCCTACATACATTTGGGAATCAGGAATGCAGCCAACTAGTGCACCAATTACAAACTTTGAGAAAGTAGATTCTCATATCTCTGTTGACTACTACAACTTAGATATCGATCTAAACCGTGGAAGTTTCTTTAGTAATTGCATTACTTTAGAGCCGCACATTGGTATTAAATCGACTTGGATCAACTACAAACACTCTATCAACTACGATACAGAAAACAACACGATCACAACTCCTGCAGATGTGAGCAGAAAAATCTCTTCTAAGTTCTGGGGAATGGGTCCTGCTTTCGGTTTCAACACTGTATGGAACTTGATAGACGATGTAGGTCTTTTCTTTGATAACAACTTAGCGATCCTTTTCGGAAAAAGCAAAGTGAGAGACGACGTGTCAAACGTGTTTAACACAGACAATCTTGCTACACATGCTTCTTCTGCACCAACTGTTGTATCTCCAGCACTCCGTGCTATTTTTGGTATACAGTGG
The DNA here is from genome assembly GCA_964491795.1 of uncultured bacterium. GTDB lineage: Bacteria > Chlamydiota > Chlamydiia > Chlamydiales > 2-12-FULL-49-11 > JAFEGE01. Next base: position 7,679 of record CAZBHP010000048.1, read on the forward strand.
GAAAGAACTTGCTTCCAAAATACTCAGCACTTAGCTTTCCGTATCGGAGCTGATACAGCTGTGTACTGGAACCAATACCAGCACATCGATGTAAGTAACGAGTTTGTAACTACAACAGGATCTGATCCAAAATTCCTTGAGAAAAACAACGACATCTTAGGGATGATTGGTCTTATCTTAGAAGTTAAGTGGGACTTCTAGTCCACACGTAAATGTAAAACAGTTTTACATGAAAGAGCGCACTTGTTGCGCTCTTTTTCTTTTAGAAAACAGACCTCTTTTAAAGAAAAACAGGATAAGCAGGATCGCCTTCGGCGTTATAGGATACGTAGGACAAAGCAATCCTGCAAATCCTAACGCCGAAGGCGATCCTGCTTATCCTGTTTTCTTATTGTGTGGTGTAGGAGGTGATGAGCTCTTCCATTTCTTCGAGGGAGCGCATCCGATTGAGCTGCTCGCGTAAGCTTTTGGTTTCTGGATTATCTCTGAGATACCAAGTTCCGACTCTGCGTAGATCTATCTGAGCCCGTTCTTTGTTTTGATATCCTTTGATAAAAGAAAAGTGGGTGAGAAAGGTTTTCTTGAGAAGATCGAGATCTGGTGTGAAAGAAAAATCGCCTTGGAGTGCTTGGACCACATCATCGTAAATCCAAGGGGCTCCCATGGTTCCTCGGGCGATGAGAATGCCATCAGCTCCGGTCTCTTCAAACATCCGTATAGCGCTATCTTTAGCGAAGATATCGCCATTTCCAAAGACGAGAATCTTTTTCTTTGCCTGCACAGCGTCGCGGATAGGGCTGTAGTTGACTTCCCCTCGATAGGCTTGCTCTCTTGTTCTACCATGAATAAAGATTGCTGAGGCTCCAGCTTCTTCTGCGATTTGCGTGACTTTTGCAGAGACGATATTTTCATCATCCCAGCCGACGCGGATTTTCAAAGTGACGGGGATTTTAACTGCTGCACGCATATTCGAGACAAGCTCTCCAATCTTCTCAGGGTTTTTGAGAAGGCCTGAGCCGCTGCCGTCTTTGGTGACTTTGTCAACTGGACAGCCGCAGTTAAGATCAACGACATCAAAACCGAGATCTTCGATCATTTGAGCCGCTTTTCCGACGATTTTGGGATTACTTCCGCAAAGCTGGGCGCCTAAAGGGTGCATGTCGTGGGAATAATCGAGCATACGGAAGGTGTTTTTGTCGTTACGCACTAAGGCGTCAATTTTGACCATTTCGCAGAAAAAGAGGGCGGGGCGGTAGAGGTTTGACATCTTGCGAAAAGGGTAGTCAGAGCAGCCAGCAAGAGGAGCGTAGGCGACATTTGAGTGGAGAGTGAGTGATCCTAGTTTAAGTGGTCTTAAAAAAGATTGTGGTTCTTGTGTCATACAAATTTTAATAAAAGGTTTTCTAACAAGCGGAGGGCGAAAAATCCCAACATAGGGCTCATATCCAAAACACCGCCAATCGGAGGGATGAACCTACGAAAAAATTTTAGATAAGGGTCTGTGCAAAAAAAGATCAGCTTAGCAAAAGTTTGATAGCGCAATTGAGGAAAATAGGAGAGGGCTATTCTCACAAAAAGGAGAATGGCGTAGCCGCTGCAGAGTAGGTGTATGACTTGCTTGTAAGGTCCCATCAGAACCATTTTAACCGTAGCAATCTTTTTCGTCATCGTTTACAGTGTTTTATACTATGTACGTGCTCGGAATACATGCAGATGGAGAGGTGATTAAAGGGGCTGTTTTAAGCTCTTCTGCCAATAAAATCACGATCCATTCTCTTGAAGAGTGCCAAGACATCCCAGAAGAGCTTGAGGGGTTTAAAAAAAACTCTTTAAAAAAAAGGGGGGAGATCGCTTCAGCTCTTTTGCCTGATGAGGTTTTTGTCAGAAAGATCTCTCTCCCCCTTAAAAGACGCTCGGCTTTGATGAAAGCCCTTCCGTTTCAAATGGAGGAGCTCCTCCCTTTTGACCGAGAATATGGGACTGCGTTCCCTCACATAGAAAGAAACAAGCACGGATCAGATGTCACTTTTTACAGTTTTCTAAATGACTCTCTAGAAAATCACATTGAAAAGATGCAGGGGCTTGGGTTTGATCCCGACTGGGTTTTTTCAGTTCCAAATGCTCTTGCCCACTTTGCCAAACGCTTTGGGGGTGGAGAAGATAAAGAGATAGTCTTTTACCTTGGCTTTGAAAAGACCTATCTTATTTATTTAGAGAAAGGAGAAGTGCAAAAATACTACACCCTCTCTATGGGCGTTCAAACGTTTCAAGAAGCTTTACACAAAAAAAACCGGGAAGTGAATGTAAGCGAAACAGGGTTTTTACAAAGAGAGATAGAGCGGCATCAAGGGGAAGAGACTCGCATGGGGGTTCTTATAGCGACCTTACGGAAAGAGGTCTTCCGAGTTCTTGAATCGATCAAAAGGCAAAAAGAGATCAAAGAGCCTGTTCCCATCCTTTTTACTGGATATGCGGATTTAG
>CAZBHP010000049.1:0-4104 GCA_964491795.1 uncultured bacterium
GTGGTTACATAAAAAGAAGCAAACTAACTTTCTATGGAAATGTCCAAAGTCGAGGAGGTGACTACTCCTTCGCCTTTAGGCGAGGGAGTAGTCACCGTTAATATAACTCAAACCTAATCTAGAGCTATAGGCAATGATTTGGTTTTCACAGCTGGCTCTAGCGCAAGGTATCCTATTAAAGAGAGAAGAAGGGATAAGATCTCTTTCGGAAAATAGGTAAAGGGAGGGAGGAAGAAAAAGCTTACTCCTCCTATAACCATAGCCCCGATTGCCCCTTTACGCGATGGTTGTTTTCTAAATAGGGCCATCATCACCGGCACGAATATGGTCACTACAGAGAGCTCATAACTTTGGATTAAAAGCCCTAAAATGCTCTTGGCATAAAAAGAGAAAATAAGGGCTGAGAGGGCAACTAGAGCTGTGATTCCCTGTGAAACTTTCACAGACTTATTGGGAAGAAAGTCGCTCGAAAAGTTGGAGCTGATCGCGTTCATTAAAGCAACCGCCGTAGAGATGATTGCAAGAATGACTGCAACACCCACTAGCGCTGTGATAAAAGGGTTTGTAAAATAGGCGATGCTACTGATCAAGACGCTGCTCCCTTCGATGAGAGGGATATTATATACCTTCGCTAAGAGTCCAAAGAAAATGGGAATAGCGGCAACGATCCATACACCTATTCCAGCTGTGATAGCAGCTTGTTTTACAACTTGTGGAGATTTACCCGCAAAGCATCTTTGAGCCATATCTTGTTCAACTAGCATAAAAAGAAGTGGCATCAAAACCCATCCCCACATCTTCGGAGTCGCTGTAAACTCTAAAGAGGGCAAAGGAGCTGTGACCCCTGAAAAGAGGGTGAAAGCAAATACCCCTGAAAAAATAGCGATAAAAAAGATGGCCTGTACGATGTCAGCTGCGATGACGCTCTGCATTCCCCCTTTTACCGTATAAAGGATTGCTAAAAACCAAAAACCCAAATAAATGAATGTAGAGTTAAGCCCGAAAGAGAGGAGAAACTTGTGGCTTGCAACCATCTGTGCGACTAACACCATAAAAAGGGAGAAAATAGATAGAAGAGAGGCGATCTTTCTAAGTGGTAACGATCCGTATTTTACCTCAAAGATTTCCGCAATGGTTGTAAACCCAAGAGATGCGAGCTTCTGCCCCACCCCTAGGCCAAGAAAAATGAGGCCCAAAGCTACCCCCAGCGGATATAAGAATACAGAGATCCCTGTTGTGTAAGCCTCTTCAGAAGCTCCAAGGATCATCCCACCCCCTACTTGGGTTGCAAGAAATGTGAGAAAGAGAGGAAAAAAAGTGACCCCTCTTCCAGCTAAAAAATACTCTTTTTGATTAGATGGCCCCTTTTTTCGTTTTCTCCCTGCGTAAAGAGAGAGGAGCATAACTGCGAATAAAACAAGATAAAACTGCATAATATTTCCTTTAATTTAAATGTAGACGATTTTGCTTAAGAACAAAAAAACGAGCTACAATGGAAATATATAGTTTTATACATAGCTATATTTTATGAGCTATTCCCCTTTCTTTTCAACGGGCTTTTTCATCTCGGGATACTTGATGCGTAAATGGTGCGTTGCTTTGATGATCTCACTTAGTTTTTGCTTTACAATGTTGAGCTCTTGAAAGGTCAGGGGGCACTCATCGAGCTGACCATCATTGACTTTATCTGTAGCAATACGATCGATCATAGAGCGTATGCTCTCTTCTGAGTTGTCTTCTAAAGAGCGAGAGGCAGCCTCTGTAGAGTCGGAGAGCATAATAATAGCTGCCTCTTTTGTCTTTGGCTTAGGCCCTGGATATCTAAACGCCCCTTCATCTACATCTTCAACCTGCCCTTTCATCTCTTCGAGTTGTTTTGCATAGAAGAATTTAATCAAGGTCGTTCCATGATGCTGCTCAATAATATCGATGAAAGGCTGAGGGAGTTTGTATTGTTTTGCAAGGGCGACACCGTCGGGGACGTGGGATTTAATGATGTAGGCCGACTCTACGGGAGTTAAGAGCTGGTGAATATTAAAAGCCCGGGTACCACTGATCATCTGATTTTCTGTATAGTATTGCGGGGTGTTTAACTTACCGGCATCATGGTAAAGAGTTGTCACTCTACAAAAAAGACCGTTTGCTCCGATAGAATTAGCCACATATTCGGCAATGTGACCAATCGATAAGCTATGTTGATAGGTCCCAGGAGCTTCTAAGCTCAGTCTCTTTAAGAGTTCGTTTTGAGGATCGATATACTCCATCAAAGTCATATCTGTCATGACATTGAAAAGAGATTCTAAAACAGGCATAAAGGTGATCAAAAGAAGAGATATCAAGAATAAATTGATGCTTAAGGCAAGCATATTGATGATAAATTCGGAGGAGAGAAGAGTTTTGTTGGCAAAACTGTAAATGAAAATCACACAAAACCCGGTAATCCAGATTTTAGCAGAGACAATAAAGACCTCTTTTCTTTTTTTCATCTCCCTGGCAACTAATATAGCAGTAATCCCTGTCAGTGCATTAATTGTTAAAAAGCGAGAGTGGTCAAACGAGAGAGAAATATCGCCTACTACAGTTAAGAAAAAGGTCGATAAAAGGGCTATTTCTGCATTTAGAAATAGAGCGAGCATGATTGTCCCAAGAGGAATAAAAATGGGATACCGGACGAATTCAAACCAGTTGTAGGCAGAGTGGAGAAAGAAATACTCTGAAGATTTTGCAAAAAAGAGGACCAAAAAAATAATTGTAATATAGAGCGTCAAAGAACGGACAGAAGAAAAAAACTCTTTTTGCCTGTGTGCGAAGTAAATAGAGCCTAAAACAGTGATTAAAAGGGCAAAGAAAAAAGAGCCCAAAATTGTCGTTATCCGCCAGCGATTATCGCCCGCCTGCAGGGTTTTTTTCATCGCATTTAACATCACAATGTGACGAGTTGTAACCTTGTCGCCTTGCGCAATGATCCTTGTTCCCGCGCGGACCTTAGTGTATTTTTCGGGAACTTGGTGTTCGATCCGATTTCTAAAGAGTCTTTGGGCATCGATATCATTATAGATTCTCCACCCCTCTTTTTTGAAAAAATCTATAATGAACAAGACTGTAGGCCCCTGTTGCTTGTGTTGATCAACCAAGAGTCTCTCTATTTTTTCCCAGAAACTTTCGGGGAAAATATTAGGCTCTTCGCTGTCAAGACGAGGGACGATAAAATAGTTATCTGTAGAGAGGCCAAGCTCTCCGCGCTTTCGAAAGGTCCTCTCGTCAGTAAGATTAGCCTTCGCTAGAATGGCGACTAGATTATCAAGACCGTTGTAGACTTCCTCAAACGTGGCCGGATGATTGTCGCGCCAATTAGGGTGATTGACAAGGTAATTTTCAAATTTTTGTCGTACTCTTTTAATCTCGGCATCGTGGATTTTATAAATCCGTCCAATATCGCGCAGCGCTTCCTGCTTGAGAACCACAGTTGCATCTGTGTCTGCAAACGTAAAATCTACCTGGGCAACCATGTAATTTTTTGCTGGGTGATCGATCTCTAAAAGATCCAAACGAATTTCTCGAAAATGGAGAAAAAGCGCAATACCAAGAGTTGTAATCACTCCCAAAAGCCAACGCAATAAGAAATGGTCTTTGAAAAAGAAATATTTTCTTTTATCGAATTTCTTACTTCTCCGAAACACCAATTCCCCTTGCTACTCTTACACCATTAATATAAAATGAGCCTTAACATATGGCAAGCTATAAAGCAATTTCAAGAAGGTTTCGTCCTTCGACTTTTAGTGAAATGACCGGCCAAGAGGCTTGCGTAGCAACGCTAACTCATGCTCTTGTCCAAAAAAAAGTCTCTCATGCCTATCTTTTTTCAGGCATCCGTGGAACAGGGAAAACAACACTTGCGCGCCTCTTTGCTAAAGCCCTCAACTGTGATGCTCCCGTCAATGGGTTCGATCCCTGTAACCAGTGTAGTTCTTGCACCGACATCGCAAGCGGACAGTCCCTTTACGTAATTGAGATTGATGGTGCCTCTAACCGCGGCATTGAAGATATTCGAGCCATCAATGAGACCCTTTCTTACTCAGCCCCTGATGGTAAATATAAGATTTT
>CAZBHP010000049.1:4114-10130 GCA_964491795.1 uncultured bacterium
TTTAAAATGTACATTATCGACGAAGTTCACATGTTGACTAAAGAGGCCTTTAACGCCCTTCTCAAATCTCTAGAAGAGCCGCCTTCCCATGTGAAATTTTTCTTTGCAACCACCGAAGTCGAAAGAGTCCTCCCCACCATCCTCTCTCGCTGCCAACGCTTTCACTTAACCAGAATCCCTAAAGCTAAAATCATCCAAAAACTGCGTAAAATCGCTAATGAACTCTCCATTGATATCGATGATTCGGCTTTAAGTTTTCTTGCTAAAGCAAGCGAAGGAAGCCTTCGCGATGCTGAGACTCTCTTTGATCAAATTCACGCCCTAGGCCGCCCCATCACCCTCGAACTCCTCCTTGAAACCCTGGGTTACCCATCAAAAGACGATTTCTTTGCCCTCGATGAGGCCTTTCGTACAAATGATACCTCTTTCCCCTTCACCCTTTCACAAAAACTTTTCGCCGCTTCTAAAGACCCCCATCTTTTCCTCGAGCACCTCTTAGACCACTACCGCACCATTGCCCTTCTCTTTCTCAAAAAGGACTACGCCCTTCACCTCACTCCCGAAGAAGAGGAAGGCTACCAAAAAGCCCTCTCTATCTACACCCAAGACCAAGTCCTCTCCCTTCTCGATACTCTTCCAAAGATTCTCTTCCCTCCCCTTAAATCCAAAATGATCTCTCTCCACATCGAAATGGTCCTCCTACAAATTATCCAAAGCAAAAACAAGCTCCGCATCGAACAAATCATCGCCTATCTAGAAACACTCAGAGGCAGCGCTCCCCCGCCTTCATCGACGCCAAGCCCCGCACCTCAAGCAAAAGAGTTCTCTCTCCCACCTCCACCCCCTGCACCAGAGGCTCCTCAAGTTCCTACCACTCCCGCACAAGTAAAAACGCAGATAGAGTTAGAAACCCTTTTGCGCTTTGCTCAAGTCGAACTCGGTGGCTCTCTTAAAAAGAGTGTTTAGTAAATGTCTGCATTGAAAATACACGTATTAGAAAAAGGGCTGACTCTACCCTATCTGCAAGAAAACTTAACTGATACCAATAGCCTATCAGAAGCAGTTTTTAAATATGTTAATTTCGACGGGGGATCTTTTTTCACTCTTTTAAAACAAGAAGTGCCAATAGAACAACTGTATCAATTCAAATGGGGTGGAGTTGGTGGAAGCACGAGAAAACAAATTAGCGATGTAATCCTGAAAAAACTACAAGAAGAGAGCAATTCGATCTGTATATTCGATGATGTAGGCGGAAGCTATAAAGAGCCTTATAACGACTCTTTATTTATGCAAGTAGGCATTCATTTCAACGAAGAAATCTACTATTTCATTAACCCTAGAGATGCGTCCAAAGAACTTTTGGATGTTTGTCTGTACGCTTCAGGAGGCGGGTGGCACTCACTATGTCTTGTAAGTGAGTATGGAAATCATTTTCACCAAGGGCAAAATCTAACCGAATCAGATATGTGTAATCTTGCAAAAATGGCTACCTGCATCGTCATAGGAGCCTATGATTCGGAAGGTTTTGTATTTTGGGAAAAAGCGGGTGTCTAAACTCGTTCTAAAAGATCAAATTTCTCTTCAGAGTTGATTGGATAGACAGCAATTGTGTCACCCTCTTTACCAAACTCCATGCCCCAGCTGGGGACTCCTATTCGACTGTTTGATAAAAAATAGTTTTAAGAAGTTACAGTAAACCGTATTCTTAAGCTATAGGGATCATCTCTTCCCCGTGTGAGAGGAATAGTTATCGTTGAGACAAGGTCTGCCCTTGAGCCAACATCTCGAAACCCGTCTTCATCTGCCTCTGTTTTATACACAACTTTAGTAACAGCTGTATTTAAAATTTGTAGAGCGTTTCCATCAGGAGTTACTTGTATAAGAACTCGAATAGACGGCCCTTCATCTTTATTAATCATCACATCTTGGGTATCTGTACTAAGTGTGGGAACAAGTTCTCCAAGAGCTGTACCAAAAAATGATTGGCTAGAGGCCGCATGTGTTAAACAGATAGCCGCATCGCTACATCCGAGTGCGTGTAATTGTGCGTCTAAAGCTTCTCTAGAAGAAAATGCTTTCCCATTAAATGTATAGACTACACCTCTGTCCATATCTCGATCCAGAGCACCCGCAGCTCTTGGTGCATCCATGTGATCAAAACACGTGGAGTCAGTTAAAATCACATTGTGACCTTCTGGCAACCGTACTATATGAGAAGCCGTTGCTACAGCAACTGGCTTTGGAGGAGGGGCGCTTCTGATTCTTGAGAATAGAGAAGTGGCAAGACCTCTTACTTTCCCTTTTGCCTCAGCTGCTGCTGCAGAAAGTGTAGAAGAAGAGCTTGATTCTCCAAGAGAACTTACGGGGGAAGGGGTCTCTTCTCTGCCTGCAAAACTTATTCCAGTAACCATAAAGATCCACCATTTTTAATTATGTAATTATTATATACTTATATAATAACATAAATTTTAATTAGAATAAATAAAATATTTACAATAAAAGATCTAACTCGCTTATAATCAATAAACTCTATAAATTAGACTTTTCTCTTAACTTATATAAGGTTATACTGCTTTTAAAAACGAAAGGAGTGTCATGGGCAGCGGATTTTCTAAGATGAAGAAACAAAGAAGGGCTTTAGAAGAGCAATTCTCTAAAATGCAAGAAGAAATGCAAAGCGCTGAACACGAAGGGGTTGCTGGCAACGGCCTAGTGCGCGTTTGCCTATCAGGAGAAAAAATCATCAAATCGATTAAAATCGACCCTAAATGCGTCGACCCAACCGATGTGGAAGGTCTTGAAGATCTGGTAGTTGCGGCCTTTAAAAATGCCTATGAAAAAGCAGAGGCAGCCTCCCCTATGAATCCTAACCTATTTGGATAGAGACCGCTCCACTTAATGTTAACTTCTAGGGCGCTCTGGCAAAGCTTTCATGTGAGCAATATTTGCTGTTACACTCATTGCGGCCATCCTTCCAGACGCAACAAAAGGAATCTCTGCTGTACAATTTACAAGCACTACACGATCCCCTAGTTTGCGTGGATCTTCAAGTAATCTAACCGCCATAGGCACAAAAATGGTCACCATAAAAGAGCGATCTTTTACGAGGATAGTACTGCTAACTGCCTCAGTGTTGCCACAGGAAAACTCTTCGTAGAGGCCCGCTCTAGAATATATTGCCTTTAACAGTTCGAGCACGGGAGCTAATATGGTTTGACTACTTGCTATACAGAGTAGTCTCATAGTGTCGGTGTGGCTTATAGGCTCATCTCCGATAACATCCACTAGGTCTAAAAGTCCGTCTAAATTAGCTATTGAGCTTCGTAAACCTTTTCTATCTATAAAAGTCACTTTGTGGCGTTCTGCATCTTTTTCAAATTGTCGCATAGCATTTATGCGCTCTTGTCGAGGGTTGTCTTTACAAGCAAAAGAGTCTCTACCAATTACAAAAGTTTGATGAGTTCCACTAAGTCGAAGCACATCGGGTTTTTGCCTCGCTGCAATCCCTGCAGCCTCTGCTATAACTTGTGTCCTTGTTTCTACTGGAGAAGGGGTACTTTCCCTTCCAGAACTTCCGTCCCCTATAGAGCCTAAAGAACTTACAGAGCTTACAGAGCTTACAGAGCTTACAGAGCTATCTGGCGAATGAGGTCTGCATATTCCGCTGCTAACTGATTCCATAAATATTACCCCTATTTATATGTAAATTTATTATTATATTTATTATATATTAACAAATTTTTTAATTATTATAAATAAATTATTATATAAATTTTGAACGACTGCCAAGCTGCAATCCCATCCCTTTAGGGCTTAAGTAAAGCGGCCAATTCATCCAATAATCCTTATGGAGTAAGAAGAATTCCTCCTTCTTTAGAAGGAGGTTCTTTTAATTAACTATTTGACGATCTTGAGGCAAGCCGTTCCGCAAAAAAGTCCAAGACGACACGTAAGACATTGAAGATCTATAGATTGCAATCTTTAGAAAGATCTATAAAAAAGAGAGGCAGCAGCCCCTATCAACCCGAATTTTATAAAGAAATTGCTTGAATCTTCTGCTTTAAAGCAGGGATAAACCTTGGAGCTGCTGAGAATATGCGAACTCCCAGCCCTAATAAAAGCTCTGTATATTCGGGATTGGAGGCAATCTCTCCACAGACACTCACAGGAATGCCTTCTTTATTCGCCTCTTCTACGACATACTTTATCATACGTAAAACGCTCTCATGAAGAGGGCCATAGCGGTAGCACGTATTGGGGTTAGAGCGGTCAACGGCGAGGGTGTATTGCATCAAATCATTGGTGCCAATGGAGAGAAAGTCACACTCTTTGACAAGTTTATCGCACATAATTACAAAAGCTGGCACTTCAACCATACAGCCGATCGGTATATCTTCTCTAATCTCCTCTCCTTCTTCAATCAACCTTGCCCTTTCCTGAAAGATAAACTCTTTCGCTTCTAAAAGCTCTTGTAGGTCTGTGACTAGAGGGAGCAAAATTTTGAGGTTTCCAAAGCTACTAGCTCTTAGAAGGGCACGCACTTGCGTACGAAAAAGCACTGGATATCTCATGAGGAAGCGAAGAGACCTACAGCCTAAAGCGGGATTAGGCTCTACGACTTGAGAACGGACAAGTTTTTTATCACTTCCTAAATCGAAAAGACGAAAGGTCACTTCCATATTTCCAGCTAATTGAAGCAGTTTTCTATAGAGAAGAAACTGCTCATTCTCTTCAAACGCTTCGATCTCTTTTTTTAGATAGAGAAATTCAGTGCGGACAAGGCCAATTCCAAAAACTTTATACTCTTTGAGAAGATGGATGTCGTATAAACTCTCTAAATTTGCACATACAACTACAGGGGTTCCATCTTGTGTATGAGGAACTGAAGGGAGAGGCTCGGTAAGCATCTGATACGTCCTCTTTTTCTCCAATTTGCGGTAATGTTCTAGGGTTTCTTCAGTGGGTCTTATAATCACTAACCCCTGATTACCATCTAAAATGATGGTAGATCCATCGTAGTCTTGCACCCATTGCGAGGAGATATTAGAGATATACGGCAGGCCTTTAGAGCGAGCAATCAAAGCTGCATGAGAAGTTTTACCACCGATCTCTGTGAGAAAAGCTTTTACGTGAGTAGGAGATGCTTCGGCTGTTTGGGAAGGGATTAATTCATAAGAATAGACAATACTGTGCATCGGAATAGAGAGGCATGTGTGGTGCTCTCTATGAAGATGTTTCATAATGCGCGTTGAGAGATCTTTTACATCGATTGCCCTCTCTTGCATGGTGCTGTCACTTAAAGTCCGAAAATAGCCCACATATTCATCAATCACATTTTTGAAGATACTCTCTGTATTTTTTTGCAGATCGCGGATTTTCTCTTCGACCCCATCAATTAAGAGAGGATCTTCTAACATTTGGATGTGGGTTTCAATGATAGTAACCGCTTCAAAAGATCCCTCTTCTTTGAGGAAACATCGCAGTGTCTCTAACTCTTTTTTACTTCTCGTTCGAGCGCTGCGGTAACGCTCAATCTCTTGATCAATTTTTGCAGCTGTTATAGAAAATTCAGGAACCGCCCAATCTTCATCGGACTTGAGCAAATACAGAGAGCCAATGGCTACTCCATCGCTTAAAACCGCACCTTGGTATCGCACTTCTTGTTGAGTCACAGACAGTCTCGCAACACGTAAGAAAATCCCTAACAATTTTAACAGGAAAAAAAGATTCTAACAATCAAGAAATAGCAATTATAAAACCGACTTTTGCCGAATGGTCTCTAATAATTTTGCGTTGAACTCTTTAGCTGAATGATACCCCCCTTCTTTGAGCCTGTGATTTAACACCACCGTCTCTAAAAGAAGGACAACATCACGCCCAGGTTTTACAGGTAAGACATAAAAAGGGACTTTCACATGTAAAAACTCCAAAAACTTCTCCTCAAGTCCAATTCTGTCATAAAAACGCTCTGTGTCCCACTCCTCTATTCGGACCACAAGATCAATTTTAGCTTTAT
>CAZBHP010000050.1:0-10093 GCA_964491795.1 uncultured bacterium
CCAAAAGAAAACGATTGTCTTCTAAGCCAACGCCTATGTATGTCACCTCACAAGAGTCTTTTAAACGCGCCCCTATTTTTTGTGCGAGAAGGACATGACCTCCTGAGCCTCCAGTAGAAATTGCGACTTTTTTCATATTTCAATCCTTTTTCGTGAAGTTTGTGAAATATTCAATAATAAGGCTATAAGAAAAATGTTCCCCCATAAAGAAGACCCTCCCTGACTAAACAGGGGCAGGTTTGTCCCTTTACTTGGGAGCAATCCTGAGACGACGCCCAGGTTTAAAAAAGCCTGAAACGTCAAAACAAACGTAAATACACTCGCCAAAAAAAATCCCTTCTCATCCTGGGCTCTACTAGCAATCCGAAACCCAAGCATAGCAAGGGTCATGTAAAGGAGGATAAGAATAAGCATCCCAACAAATCCAAACTCTTCTGCATAGATCGCTGCAATATAGTCGCTGCGAGCCTCAGGTAAATAGTTAAACTTCTGTAGACTCTCTCCAAGTCCTCGTCCCCATACTCCACCCGACCCTGCTGCGATTTTGGCTTGAAAAGGTTGATGCCCCTTTCCCAAGAGATCTGCCTCCGGATGAAGATAGACGTGAATGCGATCGTGAACATGCTTCATACTTAAGGCAAGAGTAATCCCCCCTACGAGAAAAATACTCATGGGCAGGAGCCAATAAAAAAAAGAGACGCGGGTTATAAAATAAGAGACAAAGAGAGTCGCAAGGAGAATGGCAGCAGTGCCGTTATCGGGCTCCAAGATAACTAAAAGGATCATCACCATAAAAGGGATTTGCGAGAGGAAAAAAGATTTCGCACTTTTAAAGCCGTTTTTTCTCGCATACATTTTTATATAAAAAAGGGGGATGATCATCTTTGCAAATTCTGAGGGCTGTAGAGAGACCCCTCCCACGTTCACCCACCTACGTGCTCCGTTGATATACATCCCAACTTTCGGAATAAAAACGAGAATAAGAAAAAAAATAGTCCCCATAAAAAGAAGGGGGCTTTTCTCTACCAGCCTCTCATAACCGATTTTATAAAGGGTGTATCCTAAAGAGATCCCTACTAAAGAAAAAATAAGCTGTTTTAACGTAGAGAGATAGACCGGTAAGTGTGTCTTTTCCAAACCCTCTGCAGAGGTTGTATTGAAAATCATGAGAAGGCCCATGGAGAAAAGAAGGAGGACCACCACAAGTAGGGCAAACGATGTCTTCATTTTATCGTATACGAAGCCTATCCCCTGGCTTTAGCCTTTTGGCTTTGTCTTCATTGAGCTGATTAAGCCGTAAAAGGTCATCCACTTTGATCCCATTTTTAGTGGCAATCGTCCATGGGTTGTCCCCTGTTTTTACCACATAGTATTTAACTTCTTCAACCGACTTATCGAGGTTACAAGGAGTTCTAGAAAGAGATTCACTTTTTGAGCCCCCTCTCCCTTGTGGAATCGCAAGAATTTGACCGATCTGTAGACGAGAAGAGGGTAGATGGTTTACCCGCATAATTTCATCCACAGTTGTCCCGTGCATCCGCGCAATCTTATCAAGGACATCTCCTTGCTGCACAATAATCTCTTTATACTGCTCTACAGGCTCTCGGATAATCGCGGTAGGTTTTACTTCAACGGGAGCTGGCTCCTCACGGCTGATGGGGATTTCAATTTTAGGAACCGCTTGTGCAAGTGTGTTTTTTTCGCTTTCGATATATTGACTCAAAATGGAATCAACTGGATCTATAGGCTCTTTTTTACTCTGCCCTTTTTTCTGAATGATCTCTTCTGCTTGCGCAAGTTTACGAGAGGAAGTCTCCAAAGAGGCGTTGGGTTTTAGAGCACCGATACAAAGGACTAATAAAACTCCCATGTTAATCAGAACAGCAATGATAATCGTATCTCTTTTCGTCATTTTTCTTCTCACTCACAATCTTTTTAAACATCTCTCCCCTTTTTTCAAAGTTCAGAAACATGTCATAACTGGCACATCCCGGGGAAAGCAACAGAGTATCACCAATCTCAGCACACTGCAAGCCCTTTTCAACAGCAGATTCTAAAGAGTCTACAAGAGAGATTGGAATATCGAGCTGCAATTGTTTTTTGATCAACTCTTTCGATTCTCCCAAAAGGAGAATTTTTTTTACTTTTCCACAAAAAGTCTCATTCCAAGATGAGAAGCTACATCCCTTATTTCGCCCACCCGCAATCAAAATGATCCCTTTTTCAAGAGTTCTTACAGCATAAGAGACCGCCTCAGGGGTCGTTGCTTTACTATCGTTATAGCAAGGGATCCCTTGAATCTCTCCCACATATTCCAACCGATGAGGCAAAGGGGCAAACGTGATAAGCGCTTCTTGAAAGCTTTTTTCATCCACTCCAAAATATGCTGTGATCGCACGGACATATACAGCATTATCCAAACCCAGATTTTCATAATACACGCCACCCTCTTGAACAAGAGTTTTGATCTTTTGCTTAAGGCGGATATATTCTTCCATTGTCTTGTGGCGATCTAAATGATTCGGATTGATATTTAGGATCGCTGCACAGGTAAGCTTTCTTGAAGAGAGGGTCTCGAGTTGAAAAGAGCTAATCTCTAAAACAAGGATTTCCTCTGGATCAACATTTCCCACTAAAGAGAGAAGAGGCGTACCGATATTTCCAACTGCTCTAGCTTTGCGGCCGCTCTCATTTAACACGTGGGCAATCAGAGAGACTGTCGTGCTTTTTCCATTCGAGCCAGTAACGCCGATCATCGAATTATTTAAATGGCGCAAGGCAAGCTCCATTTCACCAACAATCTCTACCCCCTCCTTTTGTGCACGGATATAGAGAGGATGGCTCATCGCAATCCCAGGTGAGACCACAACAAGGTTGAAGTCAAACACAACAAATTCTGTGGTGTCAGGCAAAACATGAGGAGGATCTCTTTTAGAGTCAACCGCAACAACCTCCCACCCTTCTCGCTCTAGATACTCAAGGGCTGCTTTCCCACTAATGCCAAGACCTACAATCAGAGCTTTTTTCATTGCACCTTGAGAGAGCTAAGGCCGATAAGGGAAAGGATAAGGCCTATCATCCAGAAACGGATCACAATCTTGGTTTCATGCCACCCTTCGATCTGAAAATGGTGGTGTAGAGGAGCGCATTTGAAGATCCTTTTTCCCCGATAACGGACACTCCACACTTGGAGAATTACAGAGAGGGTCTCTGCAACAAAAACGCCGCCGATCAAAGCGAGGAGAAACTCACGTCGTAAAAGCACTGCAGCCACGCCCAGGATGCCCCCGATTGCAAGTGAGCCAGTATCGCCCATAAACACTTCTGCCGGATACCAGTTAAACCACAAAAACCCTAAAAGAGCGCCTAAAGTAGCCGAGAGAAACACGCCGATCTCACCGCTTCCTTCGATGTAGAGAATGTTCAAATACTGGGCTATCGCGACGTGATTCGATAAAAAAGCTACGATTGCAAGGACAAATCCCACAAATAGTGCAAGCCCTGTGGCAAGGCCATCGAGTCCATCGGTTAAGTTGACCGCATTGGCGCTTCCAGAGATGACAAAGGTGGTAAGAAAAAAAGCCAAAAGAACCCCTGCAACCCCACCTACAATAAGCGGAGTCTTACAAAAAGGGAGATAGTAGCGCGAGGTGTATTCTTTGGTGTTGAGGTGTTGAAGACTCCCCTCTTCCCCTTTTTCTTTAGCAGTAGGCGGTTTCACAAAGGAGGTCTTATCACTTGCATTCGCTGTCCAGAGATACCCCGTAAGAGAGAGGGCAAAAAGGATTTGTAGGAGCATCTTGACTCGAGGACGTATTCCTTTACTATTTTTCCCTTTTAGCTTCATATAATCGTCTATGGCGCCAATACCCCCCATCCACAACATCGTAGAGAGGAGAATCCAGGTAAACGCAGAGGAAAAATCCATCCACAAAAGTGATGCCACCGTGATCTGCGTAATAAAAAGAATCCCTCCCATTGAGGGTATATCCTGGCTTTTTTGGTATTGTGCACGTAAGACAGCTACATCGCTTATCCGAATTGTGTGACCGACTTTAAGGGCGCATAGCTTAGTAATAAAGAGTTTTCCAAACAAGATGGTCAATACAAGTGTGGTCAAAGCTGCAAAAATCATGCGGCTTGATGCATAGAGAAAAAGGGTTGGCACTCTTACCCCTAAAGAAGTCAGATAATCTACAAGAAATGGGATCATTTAGAGCGCCTCTTGCATGAATTCGACAACTTCCCATAACTTATGAAAGTTAGAGCCTTTGACTAAAACCACATCTCCTGGGAAGGCATTGTCATAGACCACTTTTTTCAAAAGGCTATAATCAGAGAAATACTCTACTGGCTTGCCTGCTTTTTTAAACACTTCGACCATTGGAGCACACTCCATTCCGATGCAAAAGAGCTGATCGACCCTTTTTAAAGCCTCTTCTCCCACTTGTTTGTGAGAGAGGTAACTAAATTTACCAAGCTCTGCCATAGAGCCTAGAACAGCGATCGTCTTTCCCCTCTTTTCAGGTTTGGGTAAGTTCATAAGAGCCGTTAAGACCGATGTCGGGTTAGCGTTATACGTATCATCAATGACTGTGATTTTACGGATCATCTTTTTTTCAAAGCGGTGTTCTGGTGGCTTTAAAAGTCTTGCTTGCATTTTGATTTGCTCTTCGGTCATTCCCAAATGAAGAGCCACTTCACAGGCTGCCTGAAAATTTTCTGTTAAATGTGTCTCTCGAAACGGAGACTGGATAGGAAACTGATAGGGGTAGAGGATATTTTGTGAAGTGCATCTCTCTCGAATTGGGTGGAGCTGAGCTGAATTTGTATGGATGACCGAAAAGTTACACTTCGAGGTGAAAATCTCAGCCTTTGCTGCAGCAATTCCCTCTAAACTCTCAAAATTCTTAGCATGACATAAAGCAATCGGTGTGATGACCACAATCTCAGGCGGAGCAATATCAACTAACCTCTGAATATTGCCTGGCTCTGTCATAGCCATTTCTAACACGATAAAATCTTCGCTACCATGCGCATTTAACACAACAGAGGGAAGTGTAATCTGCGAGTTATAGCTTTGCGGACTCTTAGTTACTTTATATTTTGCCTCGAGTAGCTTTGCAATAAACTCTTTTGTCGTCGTCTTCCCAACCGATCCCGTAACGCCAATCACCCGCCCTTTCCTACTAGCGAGTGTCTCCTTCGCAAGCTTATGCAAACCGCCTAACACATTAGGCACGCGAAACAAAACAAGACCATGATCCGGTCCTCTATATTCTTCCGAAACAACGGCTGCATAGGCTCCCTTTGCCTTCGCCTCTCCCAAAAAGCTATGCCCATCGACTTTCTCCCCCGGCAATGCAAAAAAAAGTGCCCCTTTTTGCACTTTTCTACTATCAAACACAAAAGAAGAGATGGGCAGGTGATCGTCCACCTGGCAAGATAAAATCTTTGCAACTTTAGTCAATGTATGCATCTTTTTACTCTACACTATTTTCCCATAAGTTTTAAATAGAGCTCTTTCGAAATTCGCTTTATATCGGAAAAATCGAAGATTTTTTTGCAGATTTTTAATTTCCGCTTTGCGGAAATGACCATACCGACGAAGCCTACTTGAAAAGTAGGTTAGGAGATATGAGGAAAATCTGCGGAAAAAGAGCGATTTTAACGAATGAATGGAATTACGAAAGAGCTCTAAACAAAGACGAGAAAGAACATTTGTTTTTCCTTCGCTACAGTTTATAGGATTCTTATAGGTTATTCGCTTTATAGACTTATGAAAGAAAAGTTCTTAAATAGCAAAGGGGCTGCTGCTCGCATAGCCCCTCTGCACTCCCTCTAGCCAATTCTGGCAACGACCAAATCAAGCATCGCCTCGGGCTCTTTGTCTAGAAGACAGCCTCGCCGTCTGAAAAACCCCTTCGGGCTCGCGATACTTGTTTTTCATTGCCATAATTGGCCTTGGGTTGTCCCTTCCGTTTTACTACAGGGACAAAACTAACTCTAAGGGCCAATGCTTCGCTTGGAATTAACATTTTTACTCAAGACCCTGAAGGGGCAGGATTGCAGTGGGGCTAAGTCGTTCAAAACATTTGGCTGGAATAGATTGGTTTGTTTGAGCTATATTTACTTACCACCTAATTAAAGGATGTCAAATAATGCAGAGACGCTTTTTATTTTTACTTTCATTATTTTATCTAACAATTGGATCTGCTAATGAAGCAAGCCAAGATTTTTCTCCTACTATTTTAGTTGTTGATAAGAACAATTCATCGTACGACAAAATTATTTTGGATCTTTTGTCTCTGCAAAAATCTCTCATTGTTTGCCCTTCACAAATCCCTGAACCATTTATACAAACTGGATTTCTATTAGTTCCCATGACCCCAGAGTATGTAGCTTCTCTCCTCGAAAAAAAAGAGGGTCAGATTATTTGTATTTATCTGGATCACACACTACTTGGTTATATTATTCTCACAGTAGCCACAGAATTTGAAGACCTGTATCAAGATGCCCTTACAGGGAGATTTGAAACAACCCTTAAGCCATCAAATCTTCATAGTTGGCTATCTGATCCTGCTGTAGGTTATATCGAACAAATTGCAGTTAGACCAGGTTATTCAAGAATGGGGATAGGCTCTCATCTCATTCAGATTGGTAAAACCATAAAACCTCACGGACTTATAAGTGATGTCTTTATTTATCCAGTCAAAAACAATCCATCGCTTAACTTTTTCTTAAGTCAAGATTTCACTTCTCCAGGTATCCTTTATCAATATCCTGGTGCAAATGCAAATTTTCCTTATGAACATAGAACTCAAGTGTTTTTTTGGAACGGAAGCTAATATTTAAATGGTAGCGTCATAATGGTTTCGCTTATGGATTGGATTAGAAAACTTCTCCTTTGTTTGCAGATTATCTTACTCCTTATTCCGCCTCCTCTTCGAGCATTTCCTCCTACACCAGAGAGACAATTAGATTTTGTTATCGATGGAAGAGTAGAGAAGATCTTAGAAGAGTTAGAAGCTAAAGCTGAACTCTTAGACAATGATTGTTATGCCGATCCGGAAGAGCAAAGAAACTTTCACCTTCTTTTAGCGCGCTTAAGTCACATTGGTTCTAAATGTATGGGACCTTCAGGGACGCAAAATGTGGTGCGCGATATTGCAGAGTTTTTGACCCCTGAGAGTGATTGGGAAATTGACAATTCTTTATCTTCTTTAAGCCACTATCCACTTCTTGAGTATAACCAAGATGGAGAGCTCATTCCTTGCAAAAACTGGTTTACGAAGGGGATGAAAAAAGCAGGGAAATGGATATGGAATCACAAAAAAGAGATAGCGATTGCCATTGCAGTGATCATTGTCGTTATCATTATCATCTACTATTGGCCAACTGAAGGAAGCACCCTTGCAACTCTTCTTGGAGCGGCAGCTGGAGCAAAAGAAGAAGGTAATGCCTCCCTTTATGCTGAGCAAGAGGTCTTCTCTGTCGAAGATCTCTCTACAAGAGTTGATGAGGAAGAGACTTCTGAAAATCTTTTTACAACATATCCTGAAGAAGAAATTTTCCCCATTGAAGATCTCTCTACAAGATTTGATGAAGATCTGTATTTTGTAGAAGAACCTGAAAAGATGACCTCTTATTTTTGTGATTATCTGCTAGAGGAAGATTTTTCTTTAGGAACTGATTTCCAAAACACCCCTCAAGAATCAATAGCTCACCAAAGATTTAGAGAGGCTTTTCATACCTTCTCCTCAAAATGTCTAGATTTTGCAAATGATCTTGGAGCTGAGGTTTTTCATACTGTTTGGGAAGAGTTTAGTGAAATGGGCATCCTTTCCGAAAGCGACGTGATAGAGGTTAAGAAGATAATGTATCGTATAGCACCCAAAAGTGCCGATCATTTTGGCGATCTAGAACCTCATTGGGAAGAATGGCAGATTCAAGGCCATAAAACCATTGACCGCTTGTTTGCACAAAAAGAGCGTTCTTACAAAAAACCCTCTCCTGAAGAGCTAGAAGAGCGCTATAAAGAGTTTCCCCAACTCAGATACTTCCAAAATCCCACGATAGGCGAATTACCTCCCCCCAGCCGTGCTATCTCCTCTCTCAAAAAAGTAGCCAACGCTGCCAAAACAATCCGCAAGGCAGAATCAATTGTTGTTGCCACCGAAGAACTCTCTGTTACCGCTCGTTCCCTAAAAGTTGCCAAAGAAACTGCTGCTCTCTCCAGATCCCCTGCGGTTCGCATCAAAGGCAACATCTGGGAGATTGAGGGGAAGAGCATTAAGAGATTTGATACGGATACTGCATACAAGAACAAAACCAACCATGTATTTAAGAAAGCTCGCCATCAATTAGATAAACTTCCTTATCCAGAAAACGTGGTTATTGATAAAGTAACTCAGGCAGTTATAGAGGCAGATCAAGCTGGTCGTGTCCCCTTGAATAAACCCTTTGCTATACGTGTGATGGTGGAGGGATATGAGATCGAGGCTCGAGGTATTGTTTTAGACGGCGAATTAAGATATGGAACTTTTTTTATTCCGGATGGTGCATGAACGAAAAAAACTTTAATCTAGATGAATTAGAAAGAGAATATCAAGCTACAGCAATCACCAACCCTCCTGTATCTGAATTGTTTTCGTTAGATAGACGTTACTACTCATATCTAGAAGAAAAAAACAAACAAAACCCTCATGATATACAAACTCTCATACATTTAGGCATGCTTTCATGGGAACCCTTTCATAAGCAAGAAAAAGCGATTGAATACCTAGAAAAAGCGATTGAGTATGATCCCAATAATGTAGAAGCACGCTTTTGGCTGGCTAAATGCTACTACCACGACTACTGTGATTACGAAAGGGTTAAAAAGATTCTTTTAGAAGCTTTAAGCATCGACCCTCAGCGCGCAGATTGTCTGGATCTTCTCTCTGGCGTTATAAGAGACATGTCTGAAGACTGGAAAGAAGCAATTAAATATGCCGAAAAAGCAATACTTTACGCGCCAGATTGGCCGATGTTACGTGCGTCGCTTGCTGAACTATATCTTAAGATCAAAGATACTGATAAAGCTGAGTTTCAGATACAGCAAGCTTTCGTACATTTTAAACCGCTAGCAACCTATCCGAAAAATTTTGTAGAAGACTACTACGAAGGTATTGTCACAGGCAGAAGTTGGACAAATCTATCGAAAGAGTTTGCTAATATAAAGACATCTATAGAAAAAGCCAAAACAGACAGAATTAAGGATTCTTCTGTTTGAAAGAATGAGACTATTTTTACAGAAGGCAGCTCTGATTGAAACCGTTAAAAATGTTCATAGTTAATTGAAAGAATTAGAAAAACAATTTCAAAATTACGAAAATCCAAAAGACAATCTATGTTAACGACTGAGAGCTATCTTAGAGACTTAGAGAAAGAATATCAAAAATCCACACTTAGAGATGAGCGCTTTGAGCTTACAAAAGCTTTATATGCTTATCTTGAAAATCAGCTCAAAAAAGAGCCAAAAAACATACAAGTGCTTATCCAGTTGGGCGTTCTTTCATGGGAGCCTTTTCACCGACAAGAAGAGGCTATTACTTATTTAGAAAGAGCGATTGAATACGATCCTAAAACTACTGAAGCGCGCTTTTGGCTAGCAAAATGCTATTACCATGATTATTGCGATTATGCACGCGTAGAAGCTATCTTGTTGGAAGCTTTGTCTATTGACCCTAAAAAACCAGAATGTTTATCTCTATTGGCAAGCGATATCATTGATATTAGAGGCGATGTAGCTAAAGCTCTCTCTTGTTTCGAAGAAGCTATAGATTATGCTCCTGACTGGCCTATTTTACGTTATTCTGCTGCTCAATTCTATTTGGACAAAAAAGATGTGGCTTCAGCCAAATCTCAGATCGATTACGTTTTTAATCATTGTACCCCTCTTCTACAAAAACCTAAAAATTTTATCGAGAGATATTGGGAAAATGCCGTTACAGGCAGAAGCTGGTCTGATATGAAAGAAGAATTTAAAGATCTTACTAACCCAACTTGTTCCCTATCTTGTCTGAGGAGCTAGGCGAAACGTGCGAGATAC
>CAZBHP010000051.1:0-10085 GCA_964491795.1 uncultured bacterium
TGAAATTTGACCAAAAATCGAAGAGCAGCAGCCTTAGAAACCCAAAACTCAGGTTTCTATAGTCTTTTAGCTCTTGCCTATTAAGGGGTAATTTCTATAGTCAAAAGACAGGAACTATAAGAGAGTTAAAGCTCATGGGAAAGCTTCTTCATATCAACGCATCTCCTAGAGAAGATGAATCTAACACACTGAAAATCAGCAAAGCATTCCTTCAATCTTTTAAAGAACGCCATCCTAACTGGGAGATGGAAGAGCTAGACCTTACCAAAGAAAAGATGCCATCGTTAACCGTAAAAAGACTCGACGGTAAGTATATTCTGATGCAAGGCAAAGAACTTTCTGGAGAGGTAAAACAGGCTTGGGATGCAATTGTAGAGCAAATCAATCGGTTTTTAGCTGCAGATCTTTACGTAATTAGTTCCCCTATGTGGAATTTTAGTATCCCCTACATGCTCAAACATTATATCGATGTGATTGTGCAACCAAGACACCTTTTTCAATACACTCCACATGGTGTGGAAGGTTTTGCAAAAAACAAAAAAATGGTCGTTATTACCAGTAGAGGGGGCGATTATAGCTCCGAAAAAACACGATCTCAGGATTTTCAAGAACCATATCTCCGCACTATTTTTGGATTTGTCGGAATCACAGATATCACATTTATTAACGCAGAGCCTATGGGTCAAGGTCTTGAATTACAACAACAAAAACTAAATAGCGCAAAAATTACAGCCAAAAGCCTTGGCTCAAGTATCATCTAACCTAATAAATATTTTGAAATACCTGACTTTAAAGAGGTCGCAAGAAAACCATAGAACAGCTATGATGACCTTCTAATGAAAAAATACCTGATTACAGGCCTTGTGATTTTGCTTCCCGTCGCTCTTACGATTGGGATCTTACAGTTTCTTATCCACTTTTTGACTAACCCCTTCTTAGAAATCGTTACAAGCCTTCTATCAAGAACAAGTTTTGGACAACGTGGCTTTATCTTTT
This sequence comes from uncultured bacterium, assembly GCA_964491795.1. Lineage (GTDB taxonomy): Bacteria > Chlamydiota > Chlamydiia > Chlamydiales > 2-12-FULL-49-11 > JAFEGE01. The sequence goes on from CAZBHP010000051.1 coordinate 997, forward strand.
TCTCCCCTGAACAAGTTATGCGTTACACAAGCCAGGGCATTATTTTAGTTTGTCTTTTCCTGGGCATTCTTTTACTGGGGATGCTTGCTCGTTGGTACTTTGTCCATTGGCTCATCCAATGCGGCGATAAAATCCTACATCGCCTTCCCCTTGTGAATAAGATTTATCGAGCCACCAAAGATATCGTGGTCCATATCTTTGGGCAAGGAACAAATAGCTTTCATCAGGTGGTTATGGTCCCTTTCCCAGGTGAAGGGATTTTTGCTCTGGGCTTTCTTTCTCAGCCTGCACCTAATGCATGTAGCGAAAGAGAAGGGGAGCCAATGATTTCTGTCTTTGTCCCAACCGCTCCGAACCCAACCACCGGATTTACCATTATGTATCGGACAAAAGAGATCCAGTACATCGATATGAAACCAGAAGAAGCGATTAAATATATCGTCTCTTGTGGGGTAGTAACACCTCATGACCATCAAAAAGAGGAGGTTTAAGTGAAAAAAAACCTCTTATCCGGACTTGCTCTCCTTTTACCATTGGCTATCACTTTTTGGTTTTTCATTTTTTTGATTAATCTTACGACCACCCCATTTGTAGGATGGATAGAGCTTCTTCTCAATTTTATCTTTTACCCTTTTGATATAAGGTCACATCCTGCCTTATTTGTCTTCCTCACCCGCGTAGTTGTGTTAGCCCTTCTTTTTTGCCTAGTCTTTCTCCTCGGATTTTTGGGAAATCGCCTCTTTGTAAGATGGATTCTCAAAAAAGTGCACATTCTTTTATTGAAAATCCCCTTACTTGGATCGATTTATAAAGTCTGTACAGATATTATTTTAGCTGTCCTATCTGGAAAGAAAAAGATTTTTAGCCGAGTGGTAGTGGCCCCCTTTCCTTCTTCGGCCTCTAAAACTTTGGGGTTTGTGATGGGCAATGCTCCTCAAGAGCTTCAAGAAGCCCATTCACCCGACCACGACCATGAGATTTTAAAAACAATTTTTGTCCCCACCTCCCCCCACCCTATTTCTGGCTACTTACTCTTGACTGAAGAGAGGCACCTTCAGACTTTAAATGTTTCTATTGAAGACGCATTTAAGTTTTTGATTTCTTGTGGGATTTTTACCCCCCAAGATAAGCCCGATGCCCCCTTTATCTCAGAGTAAACTCTAAGATGAGGAGCTCTTTAAGAGATGATTTCTTTTTTAAATACACGGCAAAAAATCCCTCTTGCATTCTTTCTAATCAAAGATATATACTCTCTCTCTAAAATACGAGGATAATTCCTATGACCAGAATGAGTAAAAAAGGTGAGCGTAGAGCTCAGTGCCCTAAGCGAAGACGGCCCCTCTTCGCTGAAAAAACAGGAGCAAAAAAAGATGCTCTTGAGAAAGGATATCGCGAACATATCAATGCTGTAGAAAGCAAAACTGTCTTTATACCGAAGGTAAAAAATGTCTAAACATCCAAGTTACGGAAAAGTCGCCAAAGCAGGAAAAAAGCGTAACGTTTTTAAAAGATTTGAACGTGTTCGTTTAATGCAAAGTCGCGAACAGTGGCAAGACCGCACTTCTGTTCTGCATCTTCCTAAAACTAAGGTGCCTTCATAATAAATATCTCTCAGATAGATACGCAAGAAGACCTCATCGTTGACGCTTCCGAAGTGGACAGCATGATACGAGAGGTCTTGCGTTTACTTGCTTTAGAAGGCGATGAGCTTTCGGTCTATTTTGTTACGACCGAAGACATTACAGAGTTACACGGCACTTTCTTTCAGGATCCAACTCCTACTGACTGCATAACCTTTCCTATGGATGTTCGGGAGGCCCCCCTCGTAGGTCCAAAGGTTTTAGGTGAAGTATTTATCTGTCCAAAGACCGCTTTAGACTACGCCCCAGAGAACCCTTACTTAGAACTTAGCCTTTATATTGTCCACACCCTCCTCCACTTAAAGGGGTATGACGATCAAGAAGAAGCCGATATTTTAGAAATGCGCTCTAAAGAACAAGAGATTCTTTCTCTTCTTGAGCAAAAAAATCTCGTGCTCTCAAATCCCCTTCTATCTATAAAACAATAATTATGAGCTTGGAAAGTGGGTTACCCTTCTTGTTCTTGCTAGGCTTTTGCCTCGTGTTAGGGGTAAAAACAAGTTTAGAACACCTCGATGCCGAATTGGTAGAAGAAAAATTCTCAAAGTCTTCTTATCTATTTTTATACCGATGGATTGAAAAGCTATTTCCTCATGAGCGTATGGCTCCCCTCCTCAACTTTTTACGCATCACCATCCTAATTACTTCTTTAGGATACGCTATTACAGCAACCGCTTACTTTGCCACCTTTGGATACTTTTTCAAGCCTTTAGAACCAAAACTCTCGCTCGACTATTTCTCTTTTCTTTTTTTTCTAATACTTCTCATTGGTATCGCCCTTGTAAGTTACATTGTCTTTTACCTCTTCTCTAAACACTTTGCTAAGCTCGCTCTACAGTTATTTGCAGCTCCAGCAGCCTTATTTCTTCTCTTTCTTTTTCCAGTCATCTATTGCCTAATTTGGATAGAGAAAAAACTAGGAATTGAAGAGAACTTAAAAAATAAAGAGCCTTCAGAACACTTGAGAAAAAAGCTCTTAGAGCTTTTAAAAGAACTGGAAATCCAAGACTATTTAGACCCAGCAGATAAGAAACTCGTCCATTCTTTAGCACAATTTAAAGACTTAGTATGTCGTGAAATTATGATTCCTCGTGTGGATATCATAGCACTTCCTAAAACCGCAACTCTCCAAGAAGCCTTAAGTCTATTTATTCAAGAAGGTTACAGTCGTCTTCCTGTCTATAAAGATTCTATAGATCATATTGTAGGGATGGTTCTTTACAAAGATCTTATGGAGTATTCTTTTACAGCACTCGATAGTAAAATCGACGCAATTTCACACACTCCTATCGAATCGCTGATTAGCCCGATTATCTACGCCCCTGAAAACAAAAAGATCCAAGACCTTTTCCACGAAATGCGAACCCTTAAAATTCACGTAGGTATTTTAGTGAATGAATACGGAGTGACTGAAGGTCTGGTAACTATCGAAGACATCCTTGAAGAGCTTATTGGAACAGAAATCCTCGATGAACACGATGTTGAAAACGAATCTTTTGTTAAAGAGGCAAAAGATGATGGATGGGTTGTGGATGCAAAAATGAGTATTCTTGATGCAGAAAAAAGCTTAAAAATCCCTTTTCCACACAATGCTGAATATGAGACGATTGCAGGATTCATCCAATGGAAAACTGGAGTGATCCCGTTACCGCAAACTATTCTTTACATACAAGATTTTAAAATAGAAGTGCTTGAAAGCGACAAACGGCAAATTTTCAAAGTGAAAATCACTCCAGAGCCGTTTTCTAGAGGATAAAAAAAACTCCTCTCTTGCGAGAGGAGACTTTTTTACAGCCAGTTATTATAAAACAACAAAAACCCTTAGCAACAGTCGTTGCAAGAGTCACAATCACAACAATCACAGCAATCACAAGATTGACAGCAATCACTGCAGCCACAGCAGCTAGGTGGTGGGCAGCAGTCGCAACCATCACACTGACAGCCACAGCAGCTACCTTCGTACGAAGCAACTAATTCACGACACGCGCGAAGCTCAGCACAAGCTTGTGGATCGCGACATGAACATGGATCACATGGCTTGCAGCAACTTTTGCTACAAGAACCTTTAGCTTTTGCCCCTTTTTTCTTTTTCGCCATATTATTACTCCTTATTTTTGGAATTTTCTTATACTTATTATAAAACAAGAATGGTTTATTTGTTTTTATAGTTGAAAATTCAACTTAAACTTAAGAAAACTATAAAGTTAGACAAAAAATTAGAGAGAGCGCAGCCGTATAGTCTTGTCCGCAAGAAAGGGACTTTCTTCTAACGTAAGCTCAAAAGAATCAATAATAATCTTATCCCCTTTGCGAAGAGCACGTTGTAAGTGCTTACGCATAAGGTCCTCTAAGGTTTCATCTTCCAAACAAGGAAGCGCTATTGCAAACCCTTTGTTAATATCCTTAATATAAAGGGTGCTAGGGAAACAACGATCGATTACAACCCCAGGGGTTTTACCAGGTTCTTCTAAATAGAGTGTATTATGAAAAATCTCTTCGATAAGTCCATCTAAAGTAAGGATCCCTGTAGCCCCTCCATTCTCATCTAAAACAATTGCAAGAGGTTGATTATTCCAACGAAACTGTTTGAGAACCTGTAATGACGAATTTTTCTCCGTAATAAACCATGCCGATCGAGCTACTTCTCGAACATAAGCATGGTCATCTAAACGCAATAAATCCCGCGTATAGAGAACCCCAAAGATATTCTCTGGCTTTTCATAAAAAAGAGGTAGATAAGGCTCATATTTTTTCTCTAATAGCTCTTTCACATACTTTGCAGTCGCGTTGTAAGAAACCATAGAAACTTTTGAAAGTGGTGTCATCAAAGCACCGGGCAGCTTTAGCTTGAGGGTAAAGATGTTATCTACCAGAGTATCTATCTCTTCTCTTCCTTTTACAAGGTGGCTTCTCTCTTTTACCTCAACTGCTTTTTGTAATTCTTCCCGTGTCAGATAGTTATTAGATGGTTGTGGGCTTCGCAGCATCCAATCAATCAAACGACAAGCTTTATCAATGATCCAAATAAAAGGGGTTAGTACCTTAGATAAAATAGCAATCGGAGTGATACCAAGCCTTACAACATGTTCTGCATGAGCTCTAGCCGCAAATAAGGGGGCAAGTTCTGCAAATATGACTACGAGAAAAATCTGCGGAATCAGGGCCCAGGTAGGGTCAAATCCCATTTCTGCAACAAATAGACGAGAGTTTTCAGATCCTAAAACAAGAAAAAAGTTCACCCCTATAAGTGTTGTTCCAAAAAGATAAGTGGGCCGAGCTAAGAGGCGCTCTAAGGTAAGGGCTTTTTTCTCTCCCCGGCTAATATGATATTGCAAACGGATCCGGTTGTAAGAGACTAGAGCCATCTCCATCATAGTAAAATAGGCTTGAAATACTAAAGAGATGACAACAAAGAGAAGAAAAATCTGCCACTTTTCCATCAGGACTCCCTTTTTTTCAGGGGCTTAGGAGAAGCTAAACGTCTAATATAGATACGAGAGACTCGTGTAGGGGTGGATGATAGAACGTGAAAAAGAAGATTGTCCGTTACATATTTCACACCGCTTTTAGGGATATCGCCCATCTTTTCTGTAAGCCATCCCCCCACAGTCACAGCATTTCGATCACTGTCAATTTGCACATCGAAAAGCTCTTCTAATTCTGTGACCTCTAGCTTTCCGCTGGTAATGAGGACATCTTCCCCTTGTTTAGTGAAAAGAGTTCCTTCATCTCTTTTGTCTTCAATCTGCCCGATAACCACTTCTACAATATCTTCTTTCGTTACAAGTCCTGAGACAAGGCCATACTCATCGACTAAAATAGCAATTGTCTCATTTTTTTTCTGAAAATGGACAAAGAGATTTTTCGCCGTTATCGTCTCAGGAAAAAAAAGAGGCTCTTTAACGTATTTCTTCACATCTTCGGGTTCTACTATTTTCGTACGGTGCAAGAAATAAAGGCTACTTGTCATAATGCCCAGGATATGGTCTATCTCTTTATCAATGACCGGCACCTGAGTGCACTCTTCATCGATAAAAATACGGATCAACCTATCTACTGGATCTTTGATATCATAGAAAAGGATTTCTTGCCTTGGACACATAAGCTCTTTAGCGACCATTTCCTCTATATTTAAAGAGCCCGCAATCAGTCTTGCCTCGTCTTGGGTAATCACTCCCCTTTCTTTAGAAGCTTTTAACGCATATTTCAACTCTTCGGGTGTAATCTCTTTCTCATTGCGTAAGAAGAAAAAAAAGACCCTGGAAAAAAAAGCGGCTATTGCTGTCATAAATACCCGGACAGGCCCTAATAGCACTTGAAACACATACAAAACTGGAGATACCTTTGTAGCAAGAGCTGCATTGTGAGAGATGGCAAGCGATTTAGGGATCGCTTCTCCAAAAAACAAGGTAACTCCAAGAGGAAGAAGTATCGGAAGCCAAAGATTAGAAGATTCACCAAACACCTCCGAAAAGATATTTTGTATCGCAATGTTGATTCCCATATTCAACATAAGAAGAGTGACCAAAAGATCTCTTGGCTTTTCAAGTAATTTTCCAATCAACTTTTTTCTGTAACTCTTCTCACGTTGAAAGAGAGCTACCTTAATCGAGGAGAGAGAGAAAAGAGCCGTCTCAGAAGCAGAAAAAAAAGCAGACATACTTACAAGCAGGACAAGTAAGCTAATAAGCGCTGGAATCCACATGAAATTATTCTCTAGAAGTCTCGTGAAAAAGAACCTTTTTTGTCCCTTGCGGAACCAATCCAAGCCCCTTCATAAGGGTGAGCTCAATCCATTTAGGATCACTCTGACTTTGGATTTCTAACTCTAGCTCTTCAGCTAAAGAAAGAGCTTCTTCTTTCAACTTGGTAAGCTCTGTAAGACGATCTGAAAGATCCATATAACTCTCCATCTTCTTTTTAGAAGCGTGAGCATAGGAAAAAAAAGAGCCCCCTAAAAGACAGAAAACCCATCCCCAAGAGAGGAAAAAAGCCTTTGCTTTTACCCAATCACTTTCTTCTCTGTAAGACATGAGACTATACGCCATTACCGTTTAATTTCCTCAATAACAAAGAAGGGAGTTATACCCAAGTGATTTCAGAAGATTCTTTTAGCCTAGAGTAAATCAGCTTAAGAAAGCTGTAAAGACAAAATTGACATCATTTTGCTATAAGCTCAAAACCAACCGCTGAGAGAAGATTATTTAACTCAGTGACTGATGTTTGCAATCTTTCTTTTAGATCTAAAATACGGGTGATTTGATCTTGAATTTCTTCAGATTTCCCTCGGCTTTTGGTCTCTATTTTAAATTGCCGCTCTTTTGTGATTCCTGGGCTATCAAATTCTGTGCTTGCCAAGCTATCCTCTTCTTCTAGAAAATTCTGAGGTAGATGCATGACAGCTTTGTTCATTTGCATGATAGCTTCATAAAGGGGCGCTTTTCCAGAATCTATTTTGTCGACAATTTGGCATACTTCTTCTAAGAGACTTTTAAAGCGCTTTTTAGCTTTCTCAGAGCCTCGTGCAAGTGGATATAAAAAATAGCTCGATAAAATTTCTATCAGCTCTTTTTTTGCAACTCCACTCTCCATCTTCTTATTAGAAACTTTGTGCAACAGATCAATAGCCTTATTTAACATCTGTCTTGTTAATTCACCCATTCCTTTTCTCTCTAACTTCATAGAATCATCCATAAGCCCCTCCTAAAAAAACCCCTTTAAACCCGTCTCCACAACAAGGGCAACCTTCAAAAAAGTTTTCACTCTTGTCTTCAAAAGGGATCAGTTTTTCCATAGCGCTTTCTGCTTGTATAATCGCCTCTTCAATAGAAATATGTTCTGCTGCGACTTTTGCAAAAAGCCAATTAGTGTTCATGATAAAATTTTCATACTGCTCTAGTTTACTTTGCCCCCCTTGCGTCATCATGAGCATAGTCACGGGCGCTTCAAGAGTCGGATTCAATCTCATCTTCGTACACAAGGCATGCAAATATTTATGCGCCTCGAGAGTTGAAAGGACTCCTGTTCGTATAGAAGAAAAAAGCTGTTTTAAAGGGTGCTGCATAAAATCGGACCCTATCAAAAACTCCATTTCTTGAAAATTCTTTTCTCAAAAAAAATTCTGCCTTAATCTTAAAACCCGGTTGGCTACTTATTCGCCCTTAGCGCTGAGCGAACCAATTAAGATACGAGCTAAACGACGAAGTTAAGGTTCTTCACCTTAACGAGGAGGGCAGCGAAGTAGATTAGTTGGTGCAGCCAGTGCTTAGGGCGTAAGAGCTGGGCCGTTCTCTGACGGCGATCTTTGCTAAATCCTTTCTCGCTAATGTGAAGAACATTAGCTTCGAAATGATTTAGCAAATCTCATCCCTCAGAGAGCCGCCTAGTGGATGAAATAAGTAGCCAACCGGGTTTAAAGCTTGTATAGTCTTTTGAACCAAATTCATTCGAGGTGAATAGATGCACGAGAAAACAGTTCTTATTTCTGGGGCCGGGATTGCCGGATTAACCCTTGCCTATTGGTTAAAACGATTTGGATTTGCCCCTACACTAGTTGAAAAACACCCCTCTTTGCGTACAGGCGGCTATAAAATCGATCTTCGAGGCGCTGGTCTTGAAGTGCTAAAGAGAATGGGAGTCTATCCCCTTATTTCGGAATCTAGAACACGCAATAACCTCGGTATTTTATTGGATGAATCGGGTCAAAAAGTGATGGAAATGGAAACCGATCTTCTTGGCACCAGGTTAAAAGACTTTGACCTTGAAATTATGAGAAGCATCCTTTGCCACATCCTAAGAGATACAGCAAAAGATGTAGAATGTATTTTTGACGACTCGATTACCGAAATTTTGGATAGAGGCGATTGTGTAGATGTGAAATTTCAAAAACATTCTCCTCGAACCTTTGATCTGGTTATTGGAGCAGATGGACTTCATTCAGAAGTCAGAAAATTAGTATTTGGTGAGGAATCTACCTTCTCAAAGGATCTAGGAATCTATGTTTCAGTTTGGAGCTTCCCTAATTTTCTTGAGTTAAACGATTCTGAAATCGAGCAACATACTCAGGGCAAATTTGTAAATTTATATCGAGATCGAAAAAACACAAAAGCTACAGCAGCGGTCGCCTTTTTCTCACCTACCCCTTGTAAATCACGTCTCCTTCAAGAACAAAAGCAATTTATCAAAGAAATTTTTAAAGATTCTAAGTGGGAAATGTTTCCAAAAATCCTCGATGGCATGCATGATAGTCCAGATTTTTATTTCGACTCTATGGCCCAAATTCACATGCCACGCTGGTCAAAGGGCCGTGTTGCACTAGTCGGAGACGCAGCCTACGCACCGACCCCCCTTTCAGGACAAGGGACGAGTATTGCGATTGCAGGATCTTATGTTTTAGCTGCACTTGCTTGAGAGAAGTTTGATTTCTCGTCATATCCAGGTAAGTGTTGA
>CAZBHP010000052.1:0-9849 GCA_964491795.1 uncultured bacterium
CTCATCCATCAGAGAGCCGCCTAGTGGATGAAATAAGTAGCCAACCGGGTTTAAAGCATCGCCCGGGGGGAGCGTCTCTGTCAGTTTACACTGCCAGAGACGCTAAGGTCCAACCACAACCGAAATATTAGCAAGGTTTTTCCCCAATGAGTCTAAATTCCCAACTTTCGAACTTACTTGAGTATTATCCTCAAGAAACGTTCTTAGTTTGTTAGAAAAGATTTCTGTAGAGGGGGGGATATCGAGAATTCTTTTGACCTCTTGGCAGCGGTCTTTACATTTTACCCGCTCCTTTTCCTCTTTAGCAAAGAGGTGAGAGTTCTCTTTTAGCTCTTCGAGAGTATTTCTTGGGAAAAGATACTCGGGGAAGACCTCTTTTTGGGCGATGATATTGGGAAGAGAATAATAGGGGAGATCAATTTGAAAGATGTGTTGTAAAATGACCTTCTCTAGGGGTGGGAGGGTAAAGTGGGCAAGGGTTGGGACATTTAAAAGGGCAAGTTCAAGAGTGATCGTCCCAAATTTAGCGATGGCAAAGTGAGCTTGTTGCATAAGAGCATAACGGGATTCTTTGGAAAAAAGAAGCGGTGGCGTAGATTCTTCTTTCAGAAGAGAGGTAATGAAGGAGAGGTGAGAGGGGTTACTCACCACAATTGCCCGGGTATAACCTTCTAGATCTTTTGTAGCAGCGAGCTGGACAGGAAGATGACGAAGAATTTCTCCTTTACGGCTTCCTGGAAAAAGGGCGATTACTTTTTTTCCTTCTAAAGTCTTAAGAGGAAGGATTTTTTTAGCATTGATTTCTTCTACCAAAGGATGACCGATGTAGAGAGCCTCCAGTGGTGAGTCTTCAAAGAGCTCTTTTTCAAACGGGAAAAGGGTGCACAAAAGATCAAAGTTTTTTTCTAAACTCTTTTTCCTCTTTTTTCTCCATGCCCAAATGGAGGGGCAAACCACTTGCACAATCTTTCCCTTATAGCCTCCCCGCTTCAAAAGGCGTGCTAGCGGCAAATGAAAGTCAGGACTGTCGATGAGGACAACTATTTTAGGATTTGTTTTAAGGATGTGCCTTTTAATCTTATAGAGAAAAGAAACGATTCGAGGAAAAGCCCTTAGAATAGCGGTAAGACCCATCACCTGTAAAGTTTCCATCGGGGCAAATTCCTGAAGACCCCTCTTTCGCATTTCAGGACCTAAGACCCCCTCAATTTGGCACTCTTTTTTAAGAGTCGCAAGCAGTTTGGCTCCTAGAATATCACCACTTGCCTCGCCACAAGAAACAAAGATATCAGTGCTTGACTTTCTTTCCATCATCTTCCTTGATTAGATAAACCTTGCAGCAACTTGGACCGCAACCTCAAAGAAGACAAACAGGCCAAGAATACATAGTAGAGGCTTGCCTCCAGGTAACTGTATGTATAGATGAGAGTATTCTTGATGATAGCGACCTCTCCAAATCATCAAGATAGGGAGAAGCCCAAGTAAGAGTGCACATCCAAATCCTCCGGCCCAACCTAAAGCGGAGAGGAAAATTCCTGGGTTAATCAGAGTAATTAAAAGAGCAGGAATGTAGATGAGAGCGCACAGCCAGAGTTTATTGAGACTTGTTTTAGGAATTTTAAGAGAGTCTGATAGGAAATCCAAAAGCCCGAGGGTGACTCCGATAAAAGAAGTAGTTAAAGCAAAGAATGCAAAGAAATTGCCAATTACGTAGATGTGCGAACTTCCCAGGAAGTGACTGAGGGGCTCCACTGCAGAAACACCTAGTTTTTGGGCTTCTATTAAGCCATAAGATCCCTCTATTGGGATAATCCCTTTAATCAGGTAATCCCAGAGAAGATAGCTTAAGCAAGGGATGAGGGTGCCAAACAAAATGGCAATACGCATTTTTTTAGGGTCTCTCTCTAAAAATTCGAGAAGACTTGGGATGACTCCTTGGTAACTAAAAGAGGTAAAAATTACTGGTAGGGCAAAAATAGCTTGTTTCCATCCAAATTGGTGCCAGGCATTTACCTCGATTTTGGGGACTCCAAGAATCACAAAGAGGACGTACGAGATAATGAGGCCGACCATCAAGACAGCATTACATTTGCCAGCAACTTTTGTGCCTAAGTAAACGAAGATAGAAAAAAGAGAGGTAAAAAGGATGGGGCCAAGGAAGCGTATATGGCTTAAACCAAAAAATTGACCAAAGAGACGTCCCCCTTCTGAAACATAGGCAATGGTTAGGCAATAAAATAAAAATAAATAGAGAACCCAGGCAAAGATTTTACCAAAAGGGCCTAAAATACGCTCTGCCATGGAGACGATGTTGGCGTTTTTAGGGAGCCATAAGCCAATCTCTACAAAGAGAAGCCCTGTTGCGATACTAAAAAGCCATGAGAGAAGATATACAGCCCACGCGGGAAGAAGTCCTGCACCTGCTGTTGCCACTGGTAATCCTAACATACCAGCCCCTAAAGCTGTTCCTGCAACAAGCAGGATTCCTAAAAAAATTTTCATTTTAACGAGTATCTTGTTATATTTCGTAATGCACTGTAAAGTATATATCACCATTGCTTGAAAGATCGAGAGTTTTCTAGGGACTAGAAGGAAAGAGGACGTTTGCAACCGAAAATTTATTCCATACAAGAACATAAAATTCCTAAAGATAAAATTGACCAGGATGCTCTGGCGGTCGTTAAACGGTTAAGAGAAGCTGGACACAGCGCTTTTTTAGTAGGCGGTTGTGTGCGAGATCTATTGCTTGGCCATGAGCCTAAAGATTTTGATGTCTCCACCTCTGCTTTACCTGAAGAAATCAAGCCTTTATTTAGACGCTGTTTTTTGATTGGTAAGCGGTTTCGCTTAGCGCACGTCCAGTTTGGTAAAAAAATTATAGAAGTGTCGACCTTTCGTAAGGGCGATAACCTCGATGAATCGTTGATTGTCCGAGATAACGACTGGGGAAATGAAGAGGAAGACGTCTTGCGACGCGATTTTACGATCAACGGCCTTTTTTATCATCCGGAGAACGAGACAATTATCGACTATGTCAATGGTGTAGAGGATGCTAAAAAAAGAGTTTTATGTTCTATTGGGAGCTCTTTTATTCGCTTTAAGCAAGATCCTGTTCGAATGATCCGTCTCCTCAAATTTAGAGCCCGTTTTGGGCTTGCTATAGATGCTGAAGCGATTAAGGCTCTTATAGAATGTCGCTCCGAAATCTTAAAAAGCTCACCTGCACGCGTTTTAGAAGAGTTTTTGCGTATGTTGGAACTTGGTACGAGTGAAAGATTTATCAAACTTCTTGCCGAGTGCGGCTTTTTGACAATCTTAATTCCTCAAATTTCCGATTTCTTAGAAAAAGGGGGAGGGAAAGAAATATATCCTTTTCTAAAGCATGTTGATCGGATACATCGAAAAGGAGAGAAGTTTTTTTCTCGGGCAGTTCTTCTATCTTCTTTTGTGTTCCCCATTCTTAAAGCGCATCTTCAGGCTCTTCACAGGACAAAGACCATGCATTTAGGTGAAGTTCAGGAAGAGGCACGCTTTATAATCCAGGAGACCTTTGCCCCATTTTTCCAAATTCCTAAAAAAATAGCGGTGAGTATGGTGTCAGTGCTTACTTCACAGTTCCGTTTTACTCCTCTTCTGGAGAAAAAAAGGCCCGTTCACCCTAAAATTCCTGCAACGGATGATTTTCATCTAGCTCTCGATTTCCTGGGCTTACGCGCTTGCGAAGACAAATCGCTTGCAAAGCTTTATGAAGAGTGGATCTATTTCTGGCGTAAAAAAGAGAAACAGAAAAAAGCCCAACCTGTCTAAGATGATTGGTAAGAAGCTCTCTCTAAAAATGTGAGAGTTTCTTGTTTGCCGCTTTTCACTGTGTAATAATACAAAGCTTTACTTTTCTTCTCAAAATGGTATAATCCAATTTTTATTTTATGAGGGAAAATGCAAAAGTGGGGGTCATTATTTTGTTTTTGTTTTGCCCTGTTTCAAACAGGGTATTGTGAGGTTCCCCTTTTACAAGATTATTCTAAAGCGCAAGAGATGGCTCTCACCTACAATCGCCCCCTCATCCTTCTTTTCACAGGTTCAGATTGGTCTATTTCAAGTCAAAAAATTTTGAGAGATGTCTTGACAGACTCTGAGTTTATTGAAGCGGTCAGAACTCAATTTATCTTTGTTCAAATCGACTTTCCAGAAAAAAATTATAAGACGACCTCAACTCTTGTGCAAAATGAAGTTTTACGTGAGAAGTATGGGATCAAAGAGTTTCCCATTTTTGTCATGCTCGATACTGAAGAGAGAGAAATCACTCGTATAACCTATCTAGAAAAAAATCCTAAAGAATATGCCTCGTATCTAAAAGATCTTTTTTTTACCTATACCGATATAAAAAAGGAGATGGAAAAAGATTTGTCAGTCGAAGAGATGGAAGAGTTGTATCATCGAATAGCTACTTTGGGCTCTTCCTATCTTAAGGAAGAACTTCTTCAGAGGGGGATTAGGTGCAAAGAGGGGGTCTTTTTTCCTCTCGAGGCCTATGCTCAATGTGTAAAGGCTAAAGAGCACGATACTCCTAGTGCTAAAATCTTGCGTACAACCATCTTAGAGCGGGATCAGCAGAATAAAAAAAAGGGGAGACTTAGGTTAGCTTTGTTGGATTTTCAAGCCCATCAAGAAAATATTCAAGATGGATTAAAATATTTACAAGCCTATGTGGATACTTTTGGAAAAGAAGATCTGGAACAACTCTTTCGCCTACATCTAGTCATAGCCGACTACTTCTCCCAACAAGAAAAAGACCTCCAACCCTGCTCCTCCTCAAAATAATTTAAACTTAAGTAGGCTATCTCCTTTGGAGATAGCCCTATTAGGTTATAGAATTTTTATACGGTATTTCTGGGAAAATTTTTTAATGCAAAGGGCTGCGGTCCCCGCATAGCCCTCTGCACTCCCAATCGGGCGGAATCTCGGTTCGACAAATCAAATATCACTTCGGGCTCGCGTGTAGAACACAGCCTCGCCGCTAGAAAAGCTCCTGCGGACTCGTGATATTTGATTTCTCTTTCCGATATCTCGCCAACGGCTGCCCCCTTTGGGGACAGAGCTAACAAAAGGGCGGCAACGTTGTTGCCGAATAGCCCCACTGGAAGTGAGCTTCCAGTGGGGCTTCCCCGGTTTTGCGGCCAGAGCCGCAAAACCGGATAATTTCCAAGCGAAGCATTGCCCTTATGTTAATTCGGGTCCCGTTAGCATTAGCGGAAGGGACCGACAATGGCGAGATATCGAACCGAGATGAAAAGAACTCCCTAAAGGGGAGAATTCTTTTGCGATTTAAGGATTCTTTGATTAATTTGTCGCTTCGCTCTATCGCGCCGCCCAATGGGAGGGGGTGGGAGGGCCAAGCGGAGCAGCCCTCTCACATAAAACACGTCTCTATTTTATGCTTTATTTTGTTAGAGCACGGGTAAGTAAGAGTAAGTAATTTATAAAATTTTATAAATTGTTGGGTTAGGAGGGGGATTTTTTGGTGAGGAGGTGGGCGAGGCGGTGGAAGTCGGTGCTGAGGGAGGAGAAGGTGAGGTCCTGGATGTTTCCTTTGGGGCGTATGCCTAGAAGATAGCCTTTGGGCAGGAGAGTTTTGTGGGTGCGAAACACTTCTCGAGAGAGTCTTTTAAAGCGGTTGCGCAGGATGGCAGGACCGGTTTTAGTGGAAGCGGTGATGCCAAGTTTTTTTTCTTCTTGGGCAGTGGATAAATAGTCGATCGTGCAAAATTCCCCACGAAACCTTGAACCTCTTTCAAAAAGGGCTTTGAAACCCTTTTTTTTGAGAATACGAGCCGTCTTGGGAAATTTTGCCCTTTGGACAGAAGATTTTACAACTCTATCCGGATACGGTGAGTTGGTGACGTCCTCTTTGACGTCTTCTAGCGAGCACTTTTCTGCCATTTTTAGTTGCCATACGGGCACGAAAACCGTGGGTTCTTAATCTTTTTAGCTTGCTGGGTTGGTAAGTTCTTTTCATCGAATTCCTCGTCTTTTTCTGTGAAGAAGGATAGGTGCTCAGGTTTTTATTGTCAATTAGTACTTCCTTTGCTACACTTTCATAGAAAACAAATTTTGGACGAGACGCATCATGAGAGTTAGAGCATCTGTGAAGGCCGACCCCTCAAAAGGGGATATCCTAGTGCGAAGGAAGGGTCGCCTCTACGTTATTAATAAGAAAGATCCAAGAAGAAAACAAAGGCAATCAGGGCCTGCAAAGAAAAAGTAAATCGGGGTTGAATCTATGGCAAGAAAAGCACTGCTTGAGACACAAAAAAGACGGGAACGATTAGTTAGTCTTAAGTTTCAAAAACGGCAGGAACTGAAAAAAATTATTCGCAGCTTGACTGCAACGGAAGAAGAGAAATTGGAAGCTATCCGTAAACTAGATAAGCTCCCTAAAAACTCCTCTCCTATCCGCTTGCGTAACCGCTGCCAATTGACTGGACGCCCAAGAGGGTATTACCGTAAGTTTAAAGTTTCAAGACTTTGCTTCCGTGAGCTTGCGTTAGCAGGACTCATCCCTGGCGTTACCAAAGCGTCATGGTAAGTTATCTATAGAAGAACGGCCTGTAGAGGCCGTTTTTTCTATACTGATCGGATCTCAAAAACCAATTTTTGAACACGATCAGTATATTAATCGATAAAAATTTTTTTTGATCAGTTCCAAAATTTTTGGATCTCTTCAAACGATTTTCCTTTTGTTTCAGGAATTTTCTTCCAAATAAACCATAGAGAGCCCAGGCATATTAAGGTGTAGAGGAGGTAAGTGCCTCCTAAAGTGAACACCTCTATCAGAGTCAAAAATGTGCTAGAGACTAGGTAATTTGTTGCCCAGTTTGCAAAAGTGGCAACTCCTACAGCTCGGCCACGAATCCCCAAGGGGAAAATTTCAGAAATAATTGGCCATGCAACGACCCCAAGGCTTGGAGAGAACGCAGCAATATAGATAAGCAAGCTTGAAAGGGTGATTACCCCTTGAAAAGGGGATTTACTTAAGAGAAAAAAGCCCATCACACCTAAAGAAAGGGTCATGATAGCAAGTCCTGTAAGGGCCAGAAAGCGACGACCTACTTTATCAATCAGACAAAGTCCAATAAAAGTCATCACCACCATAATAGCTCCTAAGAAAAGAGTTGCTAACACTTCTTCTCGAGGGGTAGAAAACCCTGATTCAGCAAATATTCTAGGAGCATAATAGATGACTGTATTGATCCCAGTGATTTGCTGCACAAAGCTAATTCCAACCCCCACCATACAAGCTGTGCGCAAAGGGGGGCTAAAAAGAGAGCGCCAAGAATTTTTCTTTCGAGGGGGGTCTAGTTTTTTTTCGGCCTCTACAAGGTGATCTCCATAAGGTTTTCCCCATAGCCGCTGTAAAATTTGATTCGCCTTCTCTTTTTGCCCATTACACAAAAGCCAAGCCGGGGTCTCAGGGATAAAGAAAAAGCCGATCGCCTGGAGGGCAATTGGAATGAGCGCGATTGCAAACATCGCTCTCCATTCATTGAAATCGATATAAAAGTAAGCAACTACGTAGGAGACAAAAATCCCAATGGTGATCATGAGCTGATTCAAAGAGACTAGCATCCCTCTTTTATGTGTAGGAGAGAGCTCTGCAATATAGACAGGCACTACGGCAGAGGCAATACCAATTGCAAATCCTAAGGTAATTCGTCCGATCAGTAAGCTGAGGAAAGTCTTAGCTATGCAAACAAG
Organism: uncultured bacterium; assembly: GCA_964491795.1. Lineage (GTDB taxonomy): Bacteria > Chlamydiota > Chlamydiia > Chlamydiales > 2-12-FULL-49-11 > JAFEGE01. The sequence goes on from CAZBHP010000052.1 coordinate 7,756, forward strand.
ACAGGTGCCCACAAAATAGAGAAAAAGTGTTGCAATCAAGCTTTTTTTACGACCTAGCTTGTCAGCAAGCACTCCGCCTGAGAGAGCCCCTACAATACAGCCGAGCAAAAGGGTGCTGACAACTAGTTCTTGTTCAAACGTGCTAAGATTCAGCTCTGTAGTAATCGGTAAAAGCGCTCCTGAAATAATCGCTGTGTGATAGCCAAATAAAAAGGCGCTTAGAGCAGCAATTAGTGAGGAGACAATCACATAGAGATGCAGCTTAGAGGGTTTTTTCATAGCATATTCCTTACGCTCTCTTCGCATAGAGCATATTTTTTTTGCATTTTTTTATAAATTTCGTGAGCCCCTGCATGGGGCATAATTTTGGCTTTGGTAAGAGAGACGAGAAAGTTTTTTGTGAGTCCTTCCCAGGAAATAGCCTCCCCATGTTCTCTTGCGTAGCTAAACGCTGCCCGAAGAGCTGCACCAAGGGCGCTACTTTTGGAAACGCTGAGTTGAACAACTGGGCAGTTAAAGACATCTGCTGCGATCTGTAAAATAGAGGGGTAAATAGAGACGCCACCGGTTGCGTAGAGAAGAGTGGGAGAGCTCTTCATCCAAAAAGAGTGGACTTTGATAGAGAGCATTTGCGCTTCTATAAGAGCGCGGCAGTTGGCTTCTTTATCTTCGGAGTCAAGATCAAAACGGTAAAGATTAGGCTTCTGGATAAGGGGGACAATTTCTGAGGTAAAATAAGGGAGAAGGATGGCTCCTTTATTGCCAGGGGGTGTTTCTTTAAGAGCGTTTTGAAACTCTTCCCAATTTAAAGAATACAAATGTCTCATCGATTCAATTGCCAAAGCGCCATTATGAAAGCAAAGAAGAGGCATATAACCTCCATTTGGCGCCGCAAAAAGATGCCCTTCTCCACTCAAATCGAGATGGCATTTTTTTACATGCCCAAAATAGGTAAAGCTTGTGCCAAGGCTTAAGCCCATCAAACCTTCGCTAACAAGGCCAAGACCAATTAAGCTGTTGGGATTATCGCCTGACCAGGCCAAAATTTGGGTTTTTGGAGAAAAGCTATACCGTTTTACAAAATACGGGTGGATAGGGCCTATGATTTGGGACGGATCTACCAGAGGGGGTAACTTTTCTAGTAAGTGGGGAGCGGTTGCCTCAAGAGCCTTCTTGTGCCAGCTATTGGTTCGGATATCCATGAGATTCATCCCAGAGCCGTCTCCAAAATCGATAGGGGCAACTTCTCCTATTAAAAGAGAAGCCATAAAAGAGCTAATAAGAGCAATATGCTCTGTCTGTTCATACGATTCTTCTTCAGTTTTGTAAAACTTTCGAATTTGTGGACCAGTAAAACGTTCAAAGGTGGTAGAGCCGGTTGCTAAAATCACCTCTTTAGCTCCTCCCATGGCTTCTCTAATCTCTTTACATTCTGTGCTTGTGGAGGAATCCATCCAGATAGGGGCGGTCTCTCTAGAGAAAATTGCTTCTAGTTGTTTAGTAAGAGGAAGATCTGGATTCAATCTAGAAAGGGTCTTATTTGCAGTTTCGTTGAGGTAAACCGAGCCATGTTGTTGGGCCGATCCCCCAATACAAAGCACTTCCGAGAGCGGAGCGCCCTTTTTCAACATTTTCTCAAACAAGACATCTAATGCCTCCACCCAAAGAAGGGGAGGGGCATGGACAACCAAAGGATTTTCAGGATCTAGAGAAGGTAAAAACCCTTTATGAGTTTTATAGTGAGGAAGTTCTCTTTCAAAATTAAGAGAGTCTTCGAAAACAACTGTATGAGTTGTTAAGTCGATAAATAGGGCAGAGAGACTCTGTGTGCTACAATCAAGCCCTAGAAATATTTTTCGAAAAGACATCCCATACATGACTCTCTTTTTTTAGCCATTTATAGGAAGAAAAAAACCACAAGTGTTTAAAGCTTGTGGTTAAAACCCGGTTGGCTACTTATTCGCCCTTAGCACTGAGCGAACCAATTAAGATACGAGCTAAACGACGAAGTTAAGGTTCTTCACCTTAACGAGGAGAGCAGCGAAGTAGATTAGTTGGTGTAGCCAGTGCTTAGGGTGTAAGCGCCTGGATGAA